>NZ_JAEFCE010000001.1:0-172039 GCF_016406055.1 Vibrio sp. IB15 | reverse complement strand
GATCGGTCAGCCACCGTAGATGCTTTTTAGACCAGTTATCATTCACCGTCGCTTGGATATTATTGCGAAGAAGAAAGCCTTTGAGTTGGAACTTTGCGTCTTTGAGATCTTTCATAGCCGTTTCTCTGGCACGTGATAGGTCTCGAATGGCTTCATCTTCTGCTTCCGGAACATAGATGGGTGTGAGCTCTTCGGCTTTTAACAGCTTGGCGAGCTTTGCAGCATCTCGTTTGTCAGTTTTAACTCTATCGCCTGGCTTCTTAGGTATAAGTGATGGAGCGACGACATAGCAGCAGTGTCCAAGGCTCGTAATCAGGCGATAAGTCCAGTAACCACATGGTCCAGCTTCATAGACAAAGTGCAGAGTGGCTTTTGGATACTTGGATTGCAGTTGCTTGGCCAATTTAATTAGCGCGGCCTTATTGGATTTAATACGGCCTAACTGTTGTGGGTTTGCCCCTCGATGTTCTTGTAAAACAGCGTCTTGAATAAATGACTTATGCGTATCTAAGCCAATGAAAATTATGCTATCTTTACTCATGCTAGCCTCCAAATTTAGTTGTTTAACGCACTAATTATGGCTCTGGCTTTCAGCTAACCCACGATATTGGAGGCTAGCACCTTTCGTGGGGGTCATTATGTCTATGCATTTCTCATTTTCAAACATTAAGGAGGTTAAATGGCTCAAGGTATTATTTCCGATAATTGGTCTCTCGAAGATATTTCAAACTTATTCATTCGTGGTATGGAAGATATACATGCTGACGAAATAGTTGTTCAAAATGATGAACATCAGTACAAACCCGTTAGTTATCCATCGATTCAGACGGAAGCGTTGTTCGACTTTCTCACCGATTTGGTTCTACGTGATGAAATTTTAGTCGAAGAAAAGTTTGAACATGCATGGGTTAGAACACAAAGTCCAATTTTAGCGGCGAGGAGTTTAGGCGTAGTAAGAAGCTATGCGTTTTTGCAAGAGCCTCATAAGTTGGTCGAGCCGCGTAATCGCATTATTGAACATATGAGTTCGACTGAGTCTCTTAAACTTGCTCACCAAGAAAATGTTCTTAGTTGGAAAGAAGCGAATCAAGTTCAGTACCCTGTGTTATCTGCAACGATGTGGGGTGGCGCTGGAATGTGCGCAAGAAGCTTTGTCTACGAGAAAAGCTATACTCCACACCCTCTAAGAAAAAGATTCTTTGTTAATTCAGGCTTTATGTTGCCATCTGCCGATGCGCTCCATCAACTGACATCATTTCTAAATGATGAGCAGATGAAGGTATCAAAAAAGGTTTATGGTACGGATGCTTTGTATTCTTTATTTGTAAACATGCCAGCTATTCCGATCCGAGTGATTCAAGAATCAAACTCGCCTAGCCAGATGATTGCAGTTGCATTAGAAATGCGAGATGACTTTTTAAAACTAAGAGAGTGGTTAAAGTTATTTCAGAACGCACTATCTCAAGATGATGTTAAAGAAATTGCTAATTATCGTAAGCAGTTAGATTCAGTGTCAGACTATGTTAATGCAAAAATTGGATTAGGGTCTGCTCAGAAACCTGTAACAATGGAAGCTGGTATGGGTATCTTTAAAATGGTTACTCAAGCTAACCCTGTTAATACTCTAAAAAACCAGTTTGGTATTCGAGCAACCTTAAATGGTCTTATTTTCGGTTCAAATGGTAAGCCTGAGATAAAGAAATTTATCAATATGTTTGATCAACGGGGTACAGCTATTGGGTATGACATTGAGCAGAACTTTACAAAAAATGCATAACAAAGCCATCAATTTGATGCATTACACTGCGCATTCTTGGTTTGAAGTTTGGCGGGTTTTGTAAGTGCAGTGGGTGCACAACTTATGGCGGCGTTAGCATTCGGCAGGAGGTAACATGTACATTTTGGTAGTAAGTTCGAGCTTGGATCCAAACAGTCGAAGTCGTCAAATCGCTAAGCTATGTATTGATGAACTACAATCGTTGGATAGACAAGTTAAATTTGTTGATTTGGCCGAACTTAATGTGCCAAATTTTGATAACGACAAAATATATCAGACAGAACAATATAAGGCGTTACATAAGTTAACGTCTGAGGCGAGTGGTATCGTTTTATGTAGCCCAATTTATAATTGGGGGTGTTGTTCTGAGTTAAAGAAATACATTGAATATGTTGGGTCTACAACTCCTGATGGTAGTTTAACTGGCGCGCTCTTCGATAAAGTCGTGACGTTTGTAACCACAGCGGGGCTACCTCATAGTTACATGGCTGACTCTGCGCTCTCGACGTCACTAAGCATTGATTTCAAGTGTATTATCAATCCCTACAACTTGTATGTTCATAATCGTCACTGGGTCAATGATACCCTTTCGGATGAAAGGCTACCCAGGCTTGAAAAGTCAATGAAAGTAATGGACGAGCTCTGTAGTTTATTGAGTGCTAGAACATATAAGTCTGGGTGGGAACTGTGATGCATACAATCTGTTTAAAAGTGATTCGTAATGCTTGGCATTTTTGCTATGCGTAGGTATTAGTGTGTAAGGTGGTATGCGGCGGCTTCCGTATTGCGTTGCTCATACCTCAACGGGACGCTATACACTTTATGAAAGATGATACAAAAAGGATGTTATGAAGTTATCTGAGTTACAAAGTCATATAAAAGAATTCGATTATGCTCCAGAGCAATCTGAACACTATTTTTTAAAACTAATCGAAGAAGTTGGCGAATTATCGGAATCTATTCGCAAAGGTAAACCTGGGCAACCAACTCTAGAACAACTCAAAGGTTCAATCGCAGAAGAGTTATATGACGTCTTGTACTATGTTTGTGCTTTAGCCAATATTCACGATGTAAACCTTGAGAAAACGCATGAACTAAAAGAAGTTTTGAATAAGGTTAAATACAACCGATAGGACGCGTATAACAAACCGTTCAAGAATGATTTGCAACGCGTGGCATTTTTATCATGCGTTGGTTTTAGTGATTAAGGTGGGATGCGGCGGCTTCAGTGTTGCGTTGCTCACCCCTTAGCAGGGTGTTATGAAATAAGGAGAGTTCAGCAATTGAAGATACAAACAGACAGATTAGAAATGGTTCAAATTACTGCTGATGACTGGGGTTTATTCCAGTCTCTGAATCAAGACCCAGCAGTAATTAGCCTATGTTTTGATGAACCATCACCCGAGGCTATTTAGGAAAGCTTTGAGTCGAGGCTTCCTGCCTGGAATAAAAGCTCTGATCATTCGTTGTGTCTGACCATGGCTTTGAATGAGACGGGTGAAAAAATTGGCGTTACCGGTTTTCGAATAACTGAGGGTAAAGCTGAAGTTGGTTACTTAATTCTGCCTAAATATCATGGTCAAGGTTTCGGAACGGAGTCCTTAAAAGCTTTGCTTAAGTCAGCTTCAAAGGGACAAGGTATTCGAATGTTTGGCGCTATAGTGACTGAAGGAAATATAGGTTCAGAGAAAGTACTTACTAAAAGTGGATTGTCTTTGAAAGAAGTAGTGCCAGAAGCTTATAAAATAGGCGGTAAGTTGTACGTAGACCACATCTACAGCTACGAAAATGTTGTTTCATATCAATAAATTTAATAAGATTCGCAACACTTGGCACTTTAGGTTTAAATCAGCTTTAGTATTTACAGCACAATGCTTCAAGTAGGTGGTAGCGTTGCTCACTATTTAATTTGGTGTTATTCAAATGGAGAAAAAATGAGAATTTTTGAAGCCGATAGCTCTATGAAAGATGCTGTTGGTCAATTCTATAAAGAGCAGGGCTATCATAGCGCTTGGTCTAATACTGAAAGAGCATTTATCTGCCTCAACGATGGTGCGATTATCGGCTCAGTGAAAGTTGAGCTTATTAATGACGTGACGATACTCAGGGGCATGTACATTGCGAGTGAGTTTCAAGGTCAAGGTCTAGGACTTCAATTTCTTAAGCACATTGAGCCTGTTTTAAATTTGCGTACCGCCTATTGTATGCCGCTTGTTCATGTAACAGATTTCTACAAGCATATTGGCTTCAATGAGGTTGAAGAAAGTCGGTATCCTGGGTTTCTACAACAACGTTGTGAAAAGTATCGTGAAATGGGGTATGCGATTACAACGATGCGTCGTGAAAAATTTGCATAACAATCTGCTTAAGAGTGATTCACAACACTTGGCATTTTTACTATGCGTTGGTTTTAGTGTGTAAGGTGACGACAGATTGAAGGGAAGTTGGCGTTGGGTGTTTTAATACTAACAATTGGCCCAGCATTCGCTCTAGATCTAATCTTCAGCGAGTACCATCTTCCAAAGGTTGGTCATGTGGTTAGTTTTAGCTTAGGTGTTATTCTTTTATATGGTTTTCAACAACGTGGTAAAACTTGCTACTAAATTGGCGATTAAAATTGATTCACAATGCATGGCATTTTCACTATGGGCTTATTTAAGGCGTTAAGGTGGTATTCAGAAGGATCTATGTTGCGTTTTTCACCACTTAATGCAGCATGATTGGTCACTATACATATCTAGAAAAGGAGTTCAAACTTGAAAGTAGCTTTAGTAACTGGTGGTTCGAAAGGTATCGGACTAGGTCTCGTTCTACGCCTAGTAGAATTGGGTTATAGGGTTGTCACGTGCTCACGTTCTGAAGCAGGGTGGGGGAAAGTGCTTGCTATATATCCAGAATTAGACGCTGTGGATCATAGGGTTGTAGATATTGCTGACCAAGAGCAACTAGCGGGTCTATTCTCCTATATTGAATCCGAATATAAGAAACTAGATATTGCAGTAAATAACGCTTCTCCAGCGCTGGTTTCACGAGGTTATCTACATAAAGTTGACATCGAATTACTTAAAGAAACCCTCAATGTGGATTTCTTGTGTCAGGCTTTATGTCTGCGAGCAGAATTAAAGTTAATGGGGCCTGGCTCAAACATAGTGAATTTAAGTTCGGTGAATGGCCTTAGACCAACGCCAAATGCATCAATGTACAGCGCGTCTAAACATGCTTTGGAAGGATTAACGCGCTCAGTTGCACTTGAGAGTATTGGATCTGGTATTCGAATTAATGCGGTAGCGCCAGGTGTAACATGGACCCCACGTTGGGAAGAGCGCCAACTGGAAAATGAAAATATCCGCTCGGAGGTATCTCAAGCCGTTCCCATGAAGCGGTTTGGTTGTACCAATGAGATAGTAGACGCAATAGAGTTTTTACTTTCAGACAAGGCTACTTATATAGTAGGGCACACATTGGTAGTAGACGGTGGTTTGTCTTTGGCATAAATGGCGATAATCTGTTTAATATGATTCACAACATTTGGCGCTTTTCGACGCTTTGCGTGTAGTGTTGAAGGTGGTGTAGCTGAGTCCGATGACAACGTGCTCACTACCTTTGTTTACCGTTATTCAAAAATTTCGAGGGTATTGTTGACTATGTTTCCAAAGTTGAGACAGCCAGAAGGTAGTTTGTATTGTGGACCTTATTGTATTACTGCTTATTTAAAAAGTATGGATAAATTACCCCTTAACTCGCCTCTTAAGCTACATAAATTTGATGCGGTGCAGGTTTCATTCACGGGGGCTCCTGTCGAAGTTAATGGTTTAGAAGAATTGAAAGACTTCGCTTTTGAACTCTATAAGATCACGGGAATAATTACTCCCGGCGAGTACCCAGAATACATTGAACACTCCGGCTACAATTCATTAGGAGCAATGCTCTATGTTCTTCGTCAATTTGGCATAGAGTGTGAGGTACTTATTAGAGATGCACAAACGGATGAATATTTGCGGCGAGTTTTCCCTATCGAATTTGAGCTAATTGAAAAGCTGGGTGTTTCAACAAAAGTTTTGTCGTTAGGCAAGTCGACACCCAACAACACAATGTTGATATCAGTTATCAGGGTCAATGGTTCACTGCATTACGTACTTAACGATGCTAAGGGCAACTGGTTTGATTCAGGTATAACTGGTACTAGAGCCGAGTGGGACTCAATTGAGAATTGGCACACTGCAGCTAACAAGCGTGAAGGCGCTGCTTGGTTAGGGATATCAATTCGAGTCAAATATTAAGTACAAAACAAACTACCTAACAAAGATTCTCGCGCTTGGCAGTTTCAGCCTCATCTTTATGACCACACGAAATTCAGTTCAAGTGGTATGGCGTAATTATTCATTGGCTGGTTTTTAACCTTAAGGAGATTTATGGACAAATTTTTGATGCTTCAAGAACTTGGTGCGGGTGACTTTCAGCACCTTAACGGTTCATTGGAAGCACACTTGAAAGGAACTGAACAAGTTCTAATTAACTGGGGTAGTAGCGAGCTACTTCAAATCGCAGGTCTCTTCCATGCCGCGTATGGAACAGCAGGTTTCGATGAAAATATGGTGTCGTTAAGCCAGCGTCAAGACATAGCACGAATTATTGGTAATGATGAAGAAGCATTGGTTTATTTGTATTGTTCATGTGACCGAGACTATGTATTTCCTCAATTTGGTAAAGTGCCAGAAATCGAGTTTAAAGACAGATTTACTGGTTCAATATTCAAACTCGAGAGTGCAACGGTGAAGTTGTTTTGCGAGTTAACGGTCGCTAATGAGCTAGAGCTTGTCTATAACAGTGAAGAGTTCAAGCTCAAATATGGTTCTGAGCTATTTGAACTGTTCCAAGGTATGGATAGCTACTTAAGCTCCGAGGCAAGAAAGGCGTACAAATCAGCATTGTCGAATTTTGCATAACATTTGTTCAAGAGCGATTCGGCACGTATGTCATTTTCCATCCAATAGTTGAGTTCGATTTCTACGATGGTAAGGTGAAGCTTTGTCGTCGCATTGCTAATACTTAAATGCGGCGTAAGTAGTCAGAAGTAAAAAGGATTTATAGATGGAATTAAAGTATCGTTCAGCTGAATTTGAAGATTTGGAAAGCCTTGTTGCTTTGCTTTCAAATGACCTACTTGGTAGTAAACGAGAAGATGCGTCTATTCCGTTGAATCGTGGCTATATTGAAGCGTTCGAAGCGATTACCCGAGACCCAAACAACGAATTATTGGTTGTTGAACTGGAAGGCGCTCTAGTCGGGATGCTTCAACTAACCTTTATTCCGTATCTGACACATATTGGTAGTTGGCGCTGTCTTATCGAAGGTGTTCGAATCCATAGTGACTATCGTGGACAAGGTTTCGGTGAGCAAATGTTCGGACACGCTATCGAACTGGCAAAAAACAAAGGCTGTACAATCGTTCAGTTAACAAGTGACAAGCAGCGCCCTGATGCCATCAGGTTCTATGAGAAACTTGGATTCAAAGCAACACACGAAGGGTTCAAACTCGCGCTGTAGGATATCTGCTAACCAACTATTTAGTGAATTGCATCGCTTTTGATCATGCTTTGCGTTTCATTGCTTACTGTAGAATTGGCTGTTGCTTTCAAAATATAAAAATGAACCCTTTTCTCATTTTAAGTTATTGAAATTGCGATAGTGCCACGCGTTCTTTTTTCAGCCCAATTTCGTCTCTCAATTGTAGCAAAGTTTTCTAGCCACCCGTCTCACTTTTTTACTCAACCTCTTTCATATTATCTCAATTTTCAATATGTTTGCGCACATGAATTTAAGTGGTGAATTTATCGATATATTGCTTAAGAATTGTTTGTCGTGCATGAATTTTTACTTTGCGGTGTTTTATTTGATTTGGGTGCTGCCCCTTAACTTTTGTATTGTATCGTTCAAACCTTTTCGATTCGCCATACCACAATGTGCTTAAAATAAGAGGAAAAGAAATGGATTTAAATTCAGTGCTATTATTTGTGGTTGCTTGCCTGGCGATCAATATGATTCCAGGGCCTGATGTCATCTACATTGTTTCAAATACAATGAAAGGAAAGATGGTGAGTGGAATGAAAGCTGCTGTTGGCTTGGGTGTTGGTTACTTCATCCATACTTTAGCCGCATGCTTAGGCTTATCCGCAATAATTTTGAGCTCTGCTTTAGCTTTTAGTGTTGTGAAATGGCTAGGTGCTTTGTACTTGGTGTACTTGGGTATTCAGTCCCTAATCTCAATGTGGCGAGGGGGTAACAAAATTGTTGTGAGTGAAAACGCCGATACCGAGAGAAGCGTATTTGTTCAAGGTGTCATTGTTAGCGTTTTAAACCCAAAGGTTGCACTCTTTTTCCTTTCGTTTCTGCCTCAATTTATTGATACATCAGTTGGCTCTGCTTCAACACAATTATTGATACTTGGTTTGTTGTTTAGTGCGTTAGCAACACTATGTAATGTTTTATACGCCTCAGTGGGAAGCTGGGTGTTTAGTCGACCAAATTCTGAACGTTATTCTCGAACACTTGAGGGTGTATCTGGTTTTTTGCTTATTGGGTTGGCAGGTAAAGTTGCAATCAGCGAGCGCTAGTCACATAACATAAGTACCAATTCGATTTAATATACTCGGCAATCTCTGTTTGCCGAGTTCTTCTCGCTTTAATACATCAATACAAAGTTAATTTGCATAGTCGTTATCGTGTTATGCATTAACAGGTAATACGGTTTTTTCGATGACAATGGGCTAATACTAGATTCACTTTGCTTGGCATTTCTTGGGTTAAGCATGGTTCAAACAAGGAGTGTAAATATGAAGCAAGACTTTTCTACATTAGCGACAACCGAGTACGGAAACATATTGGGTAACCAGTACTTTATGGATTTCAATATTGGTCCTCTTTGGCAGGACATGCCGCGAATTTGTGGCGAAGCTTTTACGGTTCAGTTAGCTGCTGGTGATAACTGAATGCTTCATTCTGCAATATACGAAGCACCAAAAGGCTCAATCATTGTCGTCGATGGCGTTGATAGCGAATATGCAGTAGCAGGAGGCAATGTATGCGCAGTTGCTAAGAGCCGAGGCATAAAAGGCTTTATTATTGACGGTGTTATTCGGGACTTAGGTGAAATTACAGACATGAAATTCCCAGTTTTGCTAAAGGTGTTCATCCAGTTCCGGGAAAAAAAGAGGTTTATTCTGAACTAGGTACTGAAATTAGATGTGGAGGCATAAACGTCTCAACGGGAGATATCATTGTGGCTGATATCGAGGGAATTGCTGTTATTCCTCAGTCCAGAAAAGATGAGGTATTTTTAATGGCTTCAGAGAAGGCCAATAAAGAAGCCTCGTTAACATTGGCTCAGTGGGAAGAGAATCATAAGGCGAAGATCAAGCAAGCAATAATCTGTGCGAAACAAAAACAAAGCGTGCAAAATGATGTAGGTTGACCCAAAGATTTAAGGCTTACGTTACATAAGATTCACCAAAGACTGAGTCTTCTATCGAGTTGTTGAGATATAAGTGCATTTCAGATGCGCTGTTTTTGGTAATTAACGTTCCCTGTCGATTATCGACTTTTTCTTCAAGCTAATTACTAAGACAGGGAACTGAAATGAACAGATTAACATGGACTGCACTTGCGCCGCTTTTGCTATCAATGGCCATGGTGTTTAGCACTTATAGTTATGGAAGCGAGAGTGGGTTAGAAGCGTTCACTGTCTCTTTGGTGTTGTCTGCGCCTTTAATTTTTACCTTTTTGCTCGTTTTCTCATTTTGCCAAGATGGCGCTGCTGACAGGCATGCGTTACTTGGAACCATTGCCATTTGTATGCATCTATCTACGGTATTGTTACATGTTTGGTGGAATGGGTTCATGTTCACCGATGTGACCAGAAACGACGATTTAGGGCCAGCACAAGGGTACTCTGGTTTGATACTTTGGCTGGGTAGTATCAAGGCAATGATCATTGGCGTCGCTGTTGGAGTCTGCGCACATTTCGTGACTCGAATGGTTAGAAGGCTGGTCTTCAGATAAGATTACGTAGCTTACCAACACCTCTAACAAAAGGAGTTTGAAGTATGTTTTATAGCAAGGAGCTCAACAAAGGGTTGCTCTTGATCCTCATTGTGCTTAGCGTGTTTATTGTATTTGCATCTGACAACGGCTTCGGAGCCTTGTTTGCCCTGTCGACAAACGCTTTAATTGCGATTCTCTTTTTCTCCATGACGATTGAGCTAAAAGGCGACACACTGACTTGGTATTTCGGTTTTGGTTTTTGGCGTAAGGCTGTGAAGGTATCTGATATCGTCGAGACATCGTTTTATCAAACTAAGTGGTATCAAGGTATTGGTATCCGAATGTTGAGTGATGGATGGCTGTATAACGCATCAACAGGCTCAGCAATAAAGCTAAGCTTAAGCGTTGGAAAAAACATTTATATTGGTTGTAAAGACGCACAAGGTTTGAAGGTTGCGTTGAGTAAAAGCAGTTAGTCGAATGAAGTGACTAACTGTGTGAATGATCTGGGTTGGTTTTAACGGGTACAGGTAAATTGTGATTGAATTTAAAACGGTAGGTCTTTTTGTACTTACGGCGATAGCGGAAATAGTAGGGTGTTATTTACCTTACCTTTGGCTAAGGGAAGACAAGAGTGTTTGGTTACTTATTCCGGCGGCCATCAGCCTTGCCGCATTTGCTTGGTTACTCACGCTACACCCTACAGCAACAGGGCGAGTTTATGCGGCTTACGGTGGTGTGTACATCTCAGTCGCACTGGTATGGCTGTGGCTTATCGATGGTGAGAAGCCAACAACGTGGGATCTAGTTGGTGGTTCGGTGGCGCTGCTTGGTATGGCGATTATTATGTTCGCACCAAGAAACGTGTAATTAGACGCTGTTCCGGCGCAATTTGAATTGATTATTTTCAAGAAGGAATGAGAGTACATGACAAAGGTTGATTGGCACAAAAATCTTATAGATGAGAACACGTTAATCACAGATAGCTATAAAACGACTCAGAATGTCCGTCGATATTTTAAATCCCAACTTGGTGAACAGTTTAAGTTTGATCGTGATTTCATGTTTTGGATGAAAAGCTCAACGGGATTAACGATGGGTGATGCCGTACAAGAGTGGGCGAAGCGCAACCAAGCTAAGTAGTCACGTTTGTATGAATAGAAAAATACCGCTGATTGATTCAGCGGTATTTTTTGTTTATTGCTTTGGTGAATTGTGTGTCGGTCTTTTAATTTACAGCAGCTAACTCGACATTTTCTGTATTGTTAGAGACTTTCCAATCACCACCGAGTGCTTTATATACAGCGATAGTGCTGTTCGCGGTTTGTAGCTTGGCGGCCTTGCATCATCTTTGGTTGTCTTTGTGCATCTAACACAGACAAGTAATCAACAAGGCCAGCTTTGTACAAGGATTTTGCCTTATTGACGGCGTTATCGACGGCGAGGGTGGCTTCATCAATACGCTTTTGATTCTCTTGGCTGCGACCGTACGCGAACAAGCTTGAATCTACTTCAGCGAATGCGCTGTCTACCGAATGTTGGTAATTAAGTGCTGCTGAGCGGAATCTTGCTTCATTCATCTCGACCATGGCTTCACCGCGGCCACCATCAAACACATTCCAACTAATACCCGCTGACGCAGCCCAACCGAATGAGTCGCTACTGAACAAGTCGTCAAAACTTCCAGCGGTAACGCCAGGTGTACCCGTTAAGAAGAACTTTGGATAACGATTGGCAATACTCGCACCAAGTTCCTCGTTGATAGCGGCCATTTCACGTTCTGCGATGCGAATGTCTGGGCGCTGTTCCAATAAATCTGAAGGGATGCCTGTCGGGATAACGTCCTTCATTCTTGGCAGAGTATAGTCACCCGCTAAACGCTGATTAATGTTCGAAAGTGACTCACCTAGTAATACCACCATACGCTGCTTGTGAACTTGTTCTGCAATTTCTAGCTGAGGAACAATAGATTCCGTTGCAGCGAGCATCGCTTTGGCCTGTGTCAGATCTAACCCAGAGCCATAACCGCTTCGAACCACTTTGGTGACGAGTTCAAGCGTTCGTTGTTGGTCTTGTATGTTCTCCATGGCGATTGCTTTGCGTTCTTGAGCGCCACGGTATTGAAGGTAGTTGTGGATCACGTCTGCGGTGATTAACGTATTTAACCCCGATTGGAAGATTTCGGCTTGTTCGACACGAATCGAAGCTGCGTTTGCTTGTCTGTCGATGCGTCCAAACAGGTCCATTTCCCACGCGATGCTCGCGCCAAGAAAACCGCCATCGTGTTGTGCCTCCAGCAATGACATACCGGTTGCTGATTCAACCGCATCTGACGCGCCAAATACTGGGCCGAGTAGGGAGTCATTCTCACTCAGTTGATAGTTGTAGTAACCACCACCGACATTCACGGTCGGTACTCTAAAGCGCGAGCTTGCAGCTCCTCTAATGCAACTTGGTAATCGTGTGGGTCGAGTTGAGCGATAGGCTGACCTTTTTGCACTCGATCGCCCGTTTTAACGAGCAATTCTTGTATGGTGCCGAGAACACGGAATGCCACGCCTGCGGTTTCTACTGATTGAAGCTTCCCTGTGAAGGTTTTACTCGACTGTTGAGATGCAGATTCAAGTTGGATAACTTGAATTGGACGCTCTTCCGTTACTTTAGATGAATCTGCAGTTGGCTCCGTAGAAACAGAATGGTTGCAACCGAAAAGAGGGAGAAGAGTGGCTGCGAGTAGAGAGTAGCGATAGATGGACATCATGAATTGCTCCTAAATATTGATGGAGCAATTCTATCGAGATGAAGACTAGAGATAATCAGTGCTAACGTTATAACACTGTCATAAAAATCGAGACAATAGCTATAGTTTTGGTAGTTCTTGTAACAAGAAATCAATCAATAATTGACTCGTATGGCTCAACGCTTTTCGTTGTGGATAAAGAAGCCAAGCTTCTTCTTGTTGCATGGTGTGATCAGGAAAAAGGTTAATCAGTGACCCTTCTTTAAGCTCTTGCCTCACCATGAGTTGTGGCAATAACGCAATGCCTCGGTGCCGCACCGACGCTCCTTTCACAAAGCCGATACTGTCACTAACGATAGACGGCTCTACTTTGATGACTTGATTTGATATTTCCCACTCTTTATCGATGTCACCACTTGGCCAACGAAAACAGACGAACGGAAATTTCGCTAACTCCTCAAGGGTGGCTGGCCTGCCGGTTTTAGCGATGTATTCTGGGCTAGAAACGAATATACGCTGTAGATCCATTACTTTACGTGCAACTACATTTGAGTCACTTAAACGACCGCCATGCATTGCAAGGTCTAACCCTTGGCGATACATGTCGATAAAACCGTTACTGATGCTGCGAATATCGAGTTCAATTTCTGGGTAGAGATCTTGGAACTTGAATAGGGTGGCTTGGACGATACCACCGGTCTCTGGAAGCAAACCGATTTTGACTCGACCATGAGGCACTTCTAGTAAGTTTGATGCCACGTGATTGGCTTTTTCCAAAGCACCCAATGCTTTCAACAGCTCGTTGTAATACAACTCGCCAGACTTGGTAACCGATAGGCTGCGCGTTGTACGGAAAAACAACTGTATATTGAGTGATTTCTCTAAATCATTGATTCGACGACTGACGTGCGTTCGCTGCAGCGGTAAAGCTTCCAAGCTCAACGACGATAGTAAATAATTTAAGACCTTCAATTTTCATAGCAAAGCGGCATTGAATACAAAGTGGGAATGTTCACGCGGCATCGTATATTAAATGGTATCTAAAATCGAAAAAAAACAATGAGTAGTTAATGACTCATTGGTTTTGATAGGACATAAATCAAAAAGTGCAGAATTACCCGTGACCGAATCTGATAAATGACTGCAAAGTCGATTTTTAGCGACCTCGGCCATCAACCATCACAACGATCGTTTTTGTGATAATGCGTAGGTCAGTCGCAATCCAAGATTTTACAGAGCATAGGCTTAATGCGTAACTGTGGTCGAATCCAACTTTACGGCGCACGTCTTCAATACAAGTGTCATAGCCTTGATTAACTTGTGCTAGCCCTGTGATACCAGGCATAACGCCATAAGTACGGTCAGCAAAGTAAGGAATCTCGTTTTCTAACTTCGTGTAGAAAGTTGGGCGTTCTGGGCGTGGACCAATTAGAGACATTTCACCCTTTAGCACATTGAATAACTGAGGGATTTCATCAAGTCGAGTTTTTCTTAAGAAGCGACCGACCGGCGTAATTCTGGGGTCGTTTTGTGTAGCCCAAACCGCACCAGAGCGAGACTCCGCATCTTCGTACATGCTTCTGAATTTCATGATCTCAAAGATTTCCATTTTCTCTGGTGTTGATTTACCGACGCGAAGCTGCCGATAAAGCACTGGACCACGAGAAGTGAGAACAATGGCTAGAGCAATGATAGGGAACACTGGTGACAAAATAATAAGTGCAACCAATGAGACTACAAAATCGAAGGTACGCTTCGCACGAGAGACTTTGTGTTGGTATAGGTTTTGATTTGATTGTTGGTCGATATTAATCATGGTCAATCCTTAACGATTTGCACGAGTCCAAGGTGAGTTTTCTAATCCAAGTAGGTAGCGTAAGCCACCGATGAAGTTGGCATAATGACCAACCACTAAATAAGAGATTAATGAAACAGGTTTGGTGACTAGGCGTTTCGGTAATATGCAGCCAAGTAAGCCAATGATGTATATCGCAATCTGTGCCCACAGCAGTGCTTCAAACACTAAATAGTGATTTAGGAGAGCTGAGCACACTAAGCACATGATCATCAAATAGGGGGTCAGTAGGCGTAGCCCTTTACCTGAAAAGAAAGCGAAAGCGATGCCTTTGAACTTAGGACTGAACAAGCCGAATAATCGGATAGCTTGCTGCATGTTACCTGCCGAGATACGTAAGCGACGTTTGAAATCGGTTTTGAGGTTTGACTCTTCAAGCTCCAGTGCAACCATTTGAGTTTCATATTCGGCGATATAGCCTTGCTTGACGATTTGCATCGGTAAAATGAAATCATCATTAATGGTATTGAGTGGCAGTGGTTCGAAAAGTGATGTTCTAAATAAGTAGAAGGCGCCATGAGAACCTAAGCTGGACCCCAAAGATGCTTCACACTGTTTCACTGCCGTTTGATATTGCCAATAGGTGTTTTCACCTTCGTTTCCTGTCGGGCATAACAGATAAGTAGCGTTAACGACACCAACCTTGTCACTTTCGAAGTGAGCAGCGGCAATTAAAAGTGCATCCAATGATATCAGGGCTGACACGTCACTAAGTGCTGTGATGTCGCTGGTTATGTTTGTCACTTCTTCGTTTACTACTGAGACTTTACCTCGGTTCTGAGTGTGTTCATGTATCTCGAAATGGATGTCACTGCACATTGCTTCTTGAATCGTCATCTGAGCAATGTCGACAGTATTATCAGTGCAGCCATCACACGCGATAATCACTCGTAGCTTCTTTTTCGGATAGTCGAGAGAAGCTAGGTTACGGACTTTATCTGCTATCCATTGCTCTTCGTTAAATGCCGGTACAAGAATGGTGATGCTTGGTAACGTACAATCTTGTTTTTCATCTTTGTAGCAGCGATGGCTTTCTTCTACTTGACGTGCTGGATGGCCTTTCGCATACCAGCGTAAAAGGATCGGATACGCTGCATGGTGATAGACAATCAACATTCCGGAAAACAAACACAAACCGGCTAATACCCAATCAATCATGCGCAAGCTCCTTGAGAAATATTGTCGTAAGACGCGACCATTTTCACTATATCGAAGTTGTCGAGAACATATTGGCGCGGTGATAGGACGCGTTGCTGCTGGCCCTCTAGCAGAGCGTTGGCTAACTCAATAATGTTTCCTTTTTTTACCAATGTGCCACTAATTGGACATAGCGTTTCATCCACTGCACCAACATCCATGGCTACCGTAGGAATATTGCAAGCTTGCGCTTCTAACGTAGACAGGGGTAGACCTTCGTGTCGTGAAGGAAGACAGAAAGTATCGAGCGAGCCATAAAATGTGGTCATGTCTTCAACTAACCCCAGAAATATTATGCGATCTTGTAAACCAAGTTTTGTCGTTAACGCTTCTAATTGGGTTCGCTTTGAGCCGTCGCCTGCAAACGCAACAATGAAATTAGCGGGAAGAAAGGAGAGCGCTTTGATAAGTTGATCTTGTCCCTTCACATGTTCTAAGCGTCCAGCACAGCCAACAATGTGTTTATCGTTAGGTAATTCGAGCTTTTGTCGAGCAATTGCTTTGGGCGTTGGCTTGAATTTATCGCAATCGACACCGTTTTTTATAGTGATGATATTGTTGTATGAAAAAGTATGACGAAGTTGGTCATAGACACGGGTCGCGTCAGCAACTAATGTCGGTTGAGCGGCTTTTAAAGCAAGGGCTTGAAGTCTTCGGCGCTTGTTGTTTTTTAAATGCCATGCGTCGTGCTCTGTATGGATTCGGGTTGGGACCCCCGAAATTCTCGCGGCATATCCAGCGTAGAGCAATGGACCAATGTGATGCGTATGGACGACGTCCGGGCGTATGACTTTAAAAGCCTTAATGAGTTTGACGATGACGCCGATTTGAACGCCCGGTGCTTTATCTAAAAACACGATCTGGTTTTGATACGGTTGTAGTTTCGGCCAATTTTTTATCGCTTCATCTTTGGTTCCTTCTAAGCTAACGATTAGTACTTGGTCGAGTGGCTTTGCAAGACGTAACAAGTCGAGAGTGAGTGTTTCTAAACCTCCTGGCGCTAGGTGCTGAACCACATGTATGACTTTCTTACGTTGGTTTGTATTTGGCTTTTCCATAATGCGGCTCCTTGCACTGACGTTTTAAGTCTTTTTGCTAAACATATTTGTTGTTATGACTGCAAAGTTGCACGTGCCGTGCCAGAAAATAAATTAAGTTTAATCAATGGCTTAATTTGATTTGGTGTCTGTTGATTTTACATTCTCAAAATAGGAATCAAAAGACAATCGACAGCGAGAGGAATCGGCTCAAATCTCCAATGGAACAACAATGGTGTTTATCGCTAAAAAAAGAGCACCAACATCAGGTTGGTGCTCGTTTCGTTAATAGTGAGCCCTTAGTTCATTTTCGGGATTACCGTTAAAACCGAAACGCCCATGATCGCTTCAATATCACTTTTTCGTTTGATCGATGAGTCAAACAATTCGAACAGTATCGCTAACCCCGCACCCAAGCCAATGCCTGCGATCAGACCTGCTAGGATGAATATGAAGGTCGGCATATTCGATTTAATACTCGGGGTGTAAGGTAAGTCGATAATCTTCACACGTTTATTTTCTTCGAACACACCTAGCGAGCCAGTTAACTGAGCCATCTCATAACGTTCATTAAGTTCATCGAATAGTTGTCGCTTAACTTCTACATCACGCTGCAAACGGTACATTTCTTTTGCGTTGTCACCGAAGTTGTTTGCCTTGTGTTCCAATTCAAAAATCATGGTTTTAAGGCTTTTTGTCTCTTCTTTTAATGACTCATAGCGCCCCCGAACAAGTTGAAGGTTATGAAGTTGAGTCACTAAAAGAGGTTGCGTGTCGGAGAGTTTGTCTCGTGAAGTGCTACTCGCAATATCCCACAATTGGTCGCTGTTCATTCCGGGTTGCTTCTGTGCGAGCAGTGTTTTTCTTTCGTTCTCAAGACGTTCCAATTCCAGGACCTTCGCCTGTACAGCACTGTGTTTATTGGTGTACTTTGCTTTTAGTAAGGTTAACGAACTTTGTGTGTCAATAATCTGATCTTCTAATCGGCCGATAACAGGATTGGTTTTTGATAGTTGTTGGTCAATCGACCCTAGGCTTTTTTCAACACCTGATAACTCGGCTTGTTTCTCGGCTAGGGTTTGCTTTAATGAAGCCAATCGATTCAAGCTTTGGCTTTGAACCTCAGGAGTTGAGTGTACATTTTCATTAATATATCTCGCTAACTCTTCTTCCGCCTTTGCCAGTTCAGCGCTTCGTTCGTCGATGTGAACTCTAAGGAAACTACTCGAGTCTTGGATCGACGAACGTTCTGGAGCCAATATTTGCTCAATAAAATGCTCGCTGACGGAACTAAGTGTCTCTTCCATACCGATCGGCGTGTTAGAGGTAAGACTTATCTTTAAGAAATCTTTACCCATTTGAGTAACAGATAAACGTTCCGACAAATCAGTAATGATCTCTTGTTTTTGAGCTTCCGACATATTAGGTGTTGTTAGCTGAAGTTCTTCTGCCACCGAATAAAGAACGTGACGGCTGTGTAACAGGGTTCTAAGTGCGCTCATTCTGTCTTTAAGCATGGTAGAAACGGCGATGTCCTCAAGAAATGGATTCATTTTCGCGGTTTCTTGTATCAGCATACTGGTGTGCGAATCGTATTTTGTTGGCGCAAGTTTACTCACACCAAACCCCACAAATGGCAAGATAAGAATAGGGATTACAATCACGTAGCGCTGACGCCACATCCCGTTCAATATGCTTAATAAACGCAGCTTGAGATTGTTCATAATAGCTCCAGCATCCAATGTACGAAGTTGCCACGGTTTTTCCAGCTGTCTTTTTCTACGATAGAGATCGGTGAGTGAGTGAGTTGGCGAGCGTTGTTAAGTGCTTGGATCATTTCCTGGGCATTATTGATTGCTGTAACGTACTTCTGATAAGACGCCATGGCAGGGAATGGTGTTGTTACTATGGGTGTGCCTGCAGCTAAGTATTCCATCAGCTTAAGGGGGCTACACGCTTGTATTTGCTCATTGTCTACAAAGGGCAGCAAACTAATATCCCAATGTTGTGAGTAACTTGGTAAGGTGTGATGTGGTCTTGGGCCAAGGTAATGGACATTGTGTAACTTTGGTAACATTAGCGTATCAAGCTCGTTAGGCCCAATGAATACAAAATCCCATTCAGGCATTGCGTGAACAACATGTCCGATCATGTCATAGTTTAGCCACTTCGACAGGCTGCCATAAAACCCTGCAATCGGACGATGACTACTTGGCAGGTCTTCAGCTCTGGCTACTGGTGTAGAAAATAGCTCAACATCAACGCCGTGTGGAAGAAGCTGCGTTTTACATTTAGGAAACTTTTTCACTAACTCTTTACTCGCTGCGAAAATCAGATCCGCTTTATCGATAAGTTTAGATTCGTGCTCAGCGACAGTTTGGTGATCAACGCCTGCGAGCGCACTGAAATCATCGCCGCAGTAATAAACCACAGCAGACTCCCCCAGATGCCCACACAGATCAACTGCAGTAGGAAGTGATGTCCACAGGATTGGGGCTTGTAAGTTAAGCTCTTCAATTATTGGTTTTAACTGTTTCAACATCATCATTTGAGCGAGCTTGCGTGAAGTGTATGATGCAGGAGCAGGGATGGTTCTCAAGTTGACGACTTTAATGTTGCTGAGGCCCGCAGAGTCCGACATGTTCTGGGTGATTGCGTTGGTCTTACCAAACAACTTATTGAATGCACGTGTTACATCTTTCACGCTTAAGCGCGGCTGTCTGAGGCCAATAGAGTTAATCCAAAGTACTTTATGTGTTTTAGCTAGTTGGCGAACTAAGTGCTGGGTTGACGATGGAAGTCCGCCGAAGTCTTCACCGAATACGATTAAATCACGCATGGTCACCTCCGTGAGTCTCAAATGCATCAAAAACATCCGACTCTGTCACTTCTACGGATTTTATTTCCCCAACCACTCGTGCGGGATTACCTGCGGCAATAGAGAATGGGGCGATATTTTTGGTTACAACGCTACCGGCAGCAATCACGGCACCTTCACCAATTGTCACGCCGCCTTTGACAGTTACATTGGTCCCTAGCCAAACATCTCGCTCTAGTATGATGTCGCCAATCTGTTGTGGGTCATCACCTTCACCGTTTGCACGACGTGTCGCATCAAGTGGGTGGCCAGAATAACCAAAAAGAAAGGCACCGCCAGCAATTCGGACATTGTCGGAAATAATCACTCGTTTGCCTACCGCGATAGTTGATTGCCAACCCACATCAACATTATTACCAATTGACAGTAACGGATGTTCCAAACCGTCGAGCGGCTGCGTACACCCTGAAAATGTGGTGTGACCCGATATACGACAGTCATTCCCAATTGAAATTTGCAGTGGTCCACTTACGAAAGGTAGGCCTCCATACAAATATAGGCGCTTACCACACTGTGCGACTCTGCCTTTGAACGCTGGGGTCCAGTAGCAAAAACGAGTAAATCCCCCGATGACATTCACAATCAATTTGTGTGTTTGATACAGGCAACGATTGAAGATCTGAGGTGTAGGGAGCTCGGCGCTTCTGATGTTTTTCAAAATGAAAAAAACATTTCTAATTCGAGAATTAGGGTGAAACTTAAGCCAGTGTTTAAATTGATGGATGCTTGCTGACGTCATAATGAAATTCCTTCTCTGTTGTTATATAGAAGTACTTTCATATTATGTGCCATATACTAAAGCCCATATTTTCAATGAGTTAAGGTTTGGCTTTTAGATTTTCTCATTTTGACAAGCAGTTTGAGATACGTTTGAAACGCAAACTGTGAGTGCTGCAAGGATGTAAATCGGCCAGTTGAAGCCCTGAGTTAGAAAAGTGCCGGACACAATGGTACCTATCAGGCCTGCGTAGACCGCGTAGGCGACAGCATTGAGTTCTGGTGGGACATTGGAACCCGCAGTTTTAAGTCGCGCCAAAGTGGCACGAGAGGTTTTGATCAGAGATACGATAAGCCCTACGAAAATGATCAACCCAATAAATCCAGTTTCAGCTAAAACGCCAAACCAGGTGCTGTGCACAGCATGATTTAATCCATCCCAATAAGCGCTATAAAAAAAGTAGTTAGAATAGAAGTTATTTAGTCCTACGCCGGTTAATGGGTTGTCTAACGCCATTTTGAACGCCGCTTCCCACGCGTAGATTCGCCCCATGGCGGATTCATCAATCCCTTCTTCGGCGGCACCACCTGAAGCTCTGTCTGATATTCCGGCAACTAAGTAAAGGACGACTGCGGCAATTGCTCCGCCAGGCATTAACAAGAGTTTAGAGTGAACCCACTTCCAAGCAAATATACCAATCACGGCAATACACCCTAATAGTCCCCCACGGCTCTGCGTTGCGATGATAGCAGCGAGCAGTAACACACAAACGAAGCCACTTATAATTCGTTTAAACAATGGGATTCCGGAAGTGCTGGCTTGACTGATAGTAAATGCGAGAGGGAACATTAATACCAGCGCCAAATCGTTAGGGTCTCCGAGCATTGACCCAAAATCACGACCTATGGTTACGCGTGTGCCTTCAACTAAACCAATACCGTTGATTGAGTTGTAAACCGCGATGGTACTGACCAGAGCCCCCGCGTATATGATCATCATCGCCGTTTTCGCAAGATCCTCGGTGGTATTCACTAGCCACATGATCGCGAGTGTCATAACGATAATTTTCCAATAAATCCCTTTAAACTCAGCTAATGCGATCGGCCTATTCGATGCGAATACGATACCAATGATGGTAAGAACCCAAAATATGGCGAGCCAATTGAAAGAGTGATGCCAGAAGATTTTCAGCTCTTTACTGACGAACGCATGCCAGAGTAGAGCAGACAGTGCGCCTATAGAAAGCAACAAAGGGATTTTCATCGGATAGAGGACGGGAAGTGCTTCGTGAATTCTAAAGAATGAGAAGACTACGAACAGTAGAACAAAGTAAAACGCTCTGTTAACAACGAATAGAGCACCCAAAGGTATAAAAGCAAGTACTATGACAACGACCGGGTGAGGAACGAGATACCAAGCAGCACCAATAACAAGGCTTAGGAATGAGAGCCCTAAAATTAGCGGTGTTCGGTTAACTTGGTCTCTCATTGTAAATCCCTAGCGTTTTTTATTATTCAACTAAAGACATAGCAAGGTGAATGCCACATACCAACTGATACTAAGTTATTGTATTTGTGTTCAATTTAGATTTTTCTAAAACGTTGAGTTGAGGCGGGTCAAAATGAGAATCAAATTGGAAACGCGCTTGCCATTGTTATTTGGATTGAATCTATGGTGTGGCAATGTTATGCACTGTAGCAGGCTAGGATCTGGGGAATAACAGCTTGTGGAGAGTAATGCTTGCGGATGGTCGCTTTGGCTTTCATTCCCATAGTCTGCTTGTCTTGAGAAGGGAGTTCAAACCAACTCGTTAAACATGCAGTGAGTTCGCTTTCATTTGTAGCGATGTAACCATTGTCTTCATGCTGAATCAGCTGCGATAGATTACCAACGTTGGTCGCTATAACCGGTATGCCACGAGCCATGGCTTCTAATGCCGCCATAGGTAGACCTTCGTAACGAGATGGTATGACTAAAACATCAATGGTTTTCCATGCATTGTCCATACTGGTTTGGTGTCCATGGAACGTTAAGTTATTTGGTTTACTCTTTTCTAGCGTTTGCCTTTCAGGACCATCTCCAAATAGGTGAAACTTATGATTAGCCGCAAACCGTGCAAGAGCAACAAAACGGTCTGGCGCTTTTTCGTGGCTTAAACGGCCAACAAAACCTACGTGATAAATTTTGTCACTGTTGCCTGCGTCATCTAAATGTTCAGAAGTCGCTGTGCAATCAGGGATCGCAATAAAATTATTAAGCAGGGTGGTTTGCCACGGAATCTTATTTTGTATCTTGTTGCTGACAACAAAACAGTGATTAGACAGGAATCCAGTATATCTATCTAAAAAATCGTAGAGCCAAACTTTGCCTTTAGGTGTTTCGCCTGCGTGATACGTCGATATTTGACGAGGCTTACAATGGCTTGGGGTCACTAGCTTCACCAGTTTACTCACAATGCTTGCTTTGTAGCCATGAGCATGGACATGCGTGGGTTTATATTGCGTGATTGCCAGTTTAAGTTGCGAAACTGAATTGGTTTTACTTGGCGCTAAGTCGTTAAGGTGACTGTAAGGCAGGTCTAATTCTTTTAAGCGTGTTATCACTGGGGGAAGAGGAGCAAACTTGGTGAGCAGGACGACTCTAGCTTTGCGGTTATGTTTAAGTAAACCAAGGGCGAGCTCAATGACATGCGTTTCAATTCCACCAAAGGTTTGGCTATCGATGAGCAGCCAAATCTCTTCAGGTTCAGGAACTAAATGCCCCTGAACCTGAATTGGTTGAGCTTGAGTATCCAAATTAGGCTTGGTTACACTCATCTTCAGACTCCCAAGCCTGTTTCTTACGGTAAACAGTGGAAGGACTCAACTCCAATAAAACGGCAGCGTTTAACACATTTCCATCACAATGATTGATCGCATGTTGAATGGCTTCGCGTTCTATCTGCCACATTGGACGTATCGCACCGTCACTAGTGGTAAATGCCGGTGTCATTGGATCATTTGTGTCTTGAGAGACAGATGAACGCTCAAGCTCTTCTGGTGTGACTGGAGGCAGCTTACCTTCTTGAACAACTGGCGACACAGCTTCGACAACAGCGCTACGTATTGGCGTAACGCTTTTTGAGGTTGTAGCGTCTGCTTTATTGATCGGAGCAGGTAACATCTCTTTGGTTACACTGGTTTCATTGTTTAACACTACGATGTTGCGAATGATGTTTTGTAGCTGACGAACATTGCCCGGCCATGGATAGCGCTTAAGTAAACCTTGTGTCTCTTTATCGATAGACTTGAATTTCTTCTTGTCTTGTTTGGCGTAAAGTTTCAAAAAGTGGTTAGCTAGAGTGACAATGTCACTTCCTCTTTCTCTCAGCGGTGGCATCTCAATAGGCACCACATGTACACGATAGTAAAGGTCTTCACGGAATCGACCTTCTTCTACTTCGACGAGAGGGTCACGGTTAGTCGCACAGATGATTCTGACATCTACTTTGATTTCTCGGTTGCCACCTAACGGGGTAAAAGTCCCGGTTTGTAGGAATCGAAGGAGCTTTTTCTGCATTTCCGATTCCATTTCACAAAGTTCATCCAGAAACAGTGTGCCACCGTGTGCTTGCATTGCAGCACCTTTACGATCGGTTGTTGCACCGGTAAATGCGCCTTTGACATGACCGAAGATTTCGCTTTCCATTAAATCGCGGGGAATAGCACCACAGTTGATGGCAACGAATGGTTTATCACCACGCTGACTCTCTTGGTGAATAGCCTCTGCGCATACTTCTTTACCTGTCCCGCTCTCGCCATTGATGAACACACTTGCGGTTGTCGGAGCAACTGAGTCGATGATTTTATAAACGGCTTGCATCGGTAAACAAGAACCGATGAAGTTATGGAAACGGTCACGATCGAATTTGCTTTGAATATTGTCGACTAGATTTTCGAGTTTGGCTCTGCGCAGATGTAGGTTAACCGATGTTTTTAGGCGGTCGGCTTGAATTGGCTTTTCTAAGAAGTCTTCCGCACCGCGCTGAATTAGGTCAACGGCAATGTTCACTGAACCATGGGCTGTCGCGATGATTGCAGCGGTTGGGATGTCGTTATCACTGATCCAATCTAATACCTCTTCACCTGGCATATCAGGCAGTTTTAGATCGAGGATGACCAGTTGTGGGACGTGTCTCTCTATAAATGTTTTTGCTTCAGCTCCAGTTTCGACATGAAATATGTCGTATGGCTCGTCTTTTACGTACTGCTTGTAAAGTACGGCGAGGGAGGTGGAGTCTTCAACTAACAATACCTTAGGGCGCATTGTGTAATTCCTTTTGAAACTTTATCCTAACCAATCAATAACATAGTGATGTTTGAGCGTAGATACGAGTCGACTGTCTTTGTTACTTACTGGGCGCGCTGTCTTATTTGAGTTTAGTCTGTTTACGCGAACAGATGACCATGAAACGTAAATCGGTAATGACTATGTTGAGCTATTTAACTAATTTATATCTAGTGAAAGAGCGTTAACTAAAACCGGCTTCTTTTCTTTCTAATAACGCGTTGATTGAACGCTCTGCAAGTTCGATTAACTCGCCAACCTGCAGAAAGGCTTGTTCATGATGCGCTTCTAAACACTGCTGTTCTAATGCTCTTGCTAACTTACCTAAAGGCCGGTTACCTAGCGAAAGTGCGGTACTACCAAGGGTATGGACTTCAAACTCGAGCGTTTGAGCGTCGTTGTTGCTAACTGCTTCTTTAATGGTGAGTAAACGAGCCTGTGACTCTGTCACATAGTGGTCGATTAAAATTGAAATAATCTCCGGACTGGTATCTCGAACCATCTGTTCAAGTACGCTTTCATCCACAAGCTCTTCATTTTGTTGCTTATTTTCACCTGAAGGTGTGTCTGACGTTAAAGTCGAGTTCATCAAACTAAGTCCTTTTATTGAGCTGTAAATCCTTACATCATCGAGAAGTCTAATACTCGTTTGCACTCTTAAGTTTTAGTCATTTTCTGGAATAATTTCAACTGGTTGCCTTATAAACAGCAGAATAAATCGACATTAAGCCATGCTTGTGGCTATCTTTGTGATAAACCTAACGGATTGATTATACGTATTTTCACTTACAAAACATGAACTTAGGTGTGTAATAGGAGAAGGGCTTGGACTCTAGTGCTAAAAAACCTCGTTTCCTCAAAATCTAGCAAACTAAATAAAAAGGCCACCCTGTTGCTGAATAGTGGTGGCCTAAGTGTTAATAAAGTAATTGGTTACGCCTTTGTCCAAGTTGGACTTGGACTAAGACGCTTTGTCAATTTTTGGCTTTGGGATAGGTTCTACTTCTTCCTCGCTTGTTTCTGAGAAGATGTCGGCAACAGCGCTTCTCTCTAGTTCACCTTTGAGGTTCCCATCTTCGTCCACGACCGGAAGAGAATAGTCGCAAGACATGGTGTCTGGCAGAACTTCTTCAATCACTGCATCAGGTAATACCGCAGGAACTTCTTCGTAGATCTCATCACTGAAATCGTGAACCGAAGAATCTTCAACTGCGTCTTGTAAGCTCTCTTTTGTGACCAAACCTTGATAGCCATCGTCAGTAACGTGATAAGCGTAATCGTGCTTGAGCATCTTCATTTGAGCCAATGCACCTTCGATGGTCTCTGAGGTGATTCGATACAAAGGAGGCTGCATAACTGTTTCTACAGTCAAAGCACGAGCGCGATTCACGTCTTTTACGAATGCCTCAACGTAATCATCGGCAGGGTTAAGTAGGATTTCATGAGGCGTGCCTTGCTGTACTAACTCGCCATCTTTAAGGATAGCGATGCGGTCACCTAGGCGGAGGGCTTCGTCTAGATCATGGGTGATGAAGACAATGGTTTTATGGAGTTTCTCTTGAAGTTCAATTAACTGATCTTGCATTTCGCTTCGAATGAGAGGGTCGAGTGCAGAAAAGGCTTCATCCATTAACAAAATTTCAGCGTTAGTACACAGGGCGCGTGATAAGCCGACACGTTGTTGTTGACCACCGGAAAGTTGGGCAGGGTACTGATTACCATACCCTTTCAAACCTACGGTTTCCAACCACTCATTTGCTTTTGATAGGCGCTCATCTTTCTTGATACCTTGGACTTCCAAACCATAGGCGACGTTCTCAACCACAGTTCGGTGTGGCATCAACCCAAAGCGTTGAAATACCATCGACATTTTGTGACGACGAAACTCTTCCAGTTCTTTGGTATTCAAGCTCATTACGTCGATGCCTTCTACCGTGATTTTACCTTGAGTCGGGTCAATTAAGCGGTTGAAGTGACGGATGAGTGTTGATTTACCTGAGCCTGAAAGCCCCATAATCACAAAGATCTCACCGCGATTTATCTGAAGGTTAATTTCTTTAAGGCCAACGGTATGACCGGTGTCGGCGAGAATCGCATCTTTATGCTCGCCATTCTTAACGCGGTCCATTACGGACAGAGGTTTAGACCCAAACACTTTGAACAGGCCACTAATTTCGATTAATGGTTTAGTCATGTCTGAACCCTCCTAGGTGGGCATTGGTTCTACGCGCATAAGCCTGTGATGCTCGGTCAAACAGAATCGCGAGTGCAACAATGGCGAAGCCGTTCATCAAGCCTAGAGTGAAATATTGGTTGGTAATCGATTTAAGGACCGGTTGTCCTAAGCCTTTAACACCAATCATAGACGCAATAACCACCATTGATAGGGCCATCATGATGGTTTGGTTTATACCTGCCATGATGGTTGGCATTGCCAGTGGTAACTGAACGCCCCATAAACGCTGTTTCTTGCTCGCACCAAAAGCAGTCGCAGCTTCTAACACTTCTTTATCGACTAAACGAATACCTAAGTTAGTTAATCGAATCACAGGGGGGATTGCGTAAATAACCACTGCGATAAGACCTGGAATTTTACCAATACCAAGCAGCATAACCACTGGGATTAAGTAAACAAACGCAGGCATTGTCTGCATAATATCCAGCAGTGGTGTCACGATCGATTGTGCGCGATTAGAACGCGCCATGGCGATACCAATAGGAATACCTAGGAAGATAGAAACTAAGGTACACACAGTGATGATGCTGAGTGTCCGCATTGTGTCTTCCCACATACCAAAGTAGCCGATGAGAAGTAGAGATAGCACACAACCTAGAGCCAATTTCCAAGAGCGACTGGCGGCATAAACTAAGCCCGTGCAAACGCCAAGAACGATCAGCCAAGGGGTAGAGATGAGAAGTTTTTCAAACCAAACTAGGAAGGAAAGAAGAGGGTCAAATAATGATTCGATCATTTCTCCGTATTCACGGGAAAACTCACGATATGCGCCGTCTAGCGTCTTTTTAATTGCTCGCAAATCAGAGCGTTCCATTTCCGGGAAGCTCGATAACCAATTGCTGTCAGCCATTTTATATCCTTATAGTTCGGAGCCACTTGTTCAACACACTAAAATGCGATGTGAACAAGGCTCCGAATTACGAATAACATCAAGTATAGCGACGTTATTTCCATTGTATTGAAGCGTAGCCATAGACAAATATAACTACTCTCTAAGCATTGTTATTAAAGCTCAGCTTCAACCTTTTTTGCGACTTCTTCAGAAACCCATGGGTGCCATACTTCTGGGAATTCACTCAAGAAATGTATGCTCGCTTCTTCACCATCCGCTTGGTTGTCTTCCATCCAAGCTAGTAAAGCATTCATTTTTTCGTTGGTGAAACCACGCTTAGTAAAGTAGTCGTACGCTTCCGGTGCGCGCGATGCAAAACTTTCAGTGGTAATGGTGTGGACAGGAGAAGGCGGGTACATGGTTGCTTTAGGAGATTCACAGCCTTCTTGGGTCGTACAGCTGATAAATTCTTCTTTATCAACACCACTTCCAAAGTCGACTTTTACCATGTCATATTTGCCAAGAACTGCAGTTGGTGCCCAGTAGTAACCGAACCAAGCTTCTTCACGTTCATAAGCTTTCGCGATAGATCCAGATAAACCAGCACTTGAGCCAGGGTCTACGATGGTAAAACCGCTCTCTTCTAGGTTAAGTGCGTCAAACAGGTTAGCGGCACTGATTTGACAGTTCCAGCCTGCTGGACAGCTGTAAAATGCGGATGTATCTGGGTCTTCAGGGTGCTTGAACAACGCAGCGTTCTTACGTACACCTTCGATTGTTGCCATTTCTGGGTTTTGTTTAACTAGGTAAGCAGGAACCCAAAAACCCTCTTCACCACCATTTACAAGAGCTTTACCTGCGTAGCGAAGACGTTTCTCTTCAACACCTTTATCAAGAGCGTCTTTTAGGCTGTTACTCCATAGTTCCGGTGCAACATCTGGTTGGCCTTTTTCAATCATGGATGTGCCGGTTGGCATAGTGTCGCCAGGGATGAGTTCGGCATCGCAATCGTAACCATGCTCAAGGATGAATTGGTCGATGTTGGCGATAAGAGTTGCAGAGTTCCAGTTCATGTCTGCGATTGTTACGCTGCCACATTCTCCAGCGTTAGCATGACCACTGGCTGCTGCAACTAACAAAAATACGGAGCTTAACTTGTATTTCATATTGAGTTTCCTTTCTCTTTAATAATACAACCGAGCTAGTCAAAGTCTGTTGACTAACTGAATTGCTCGATGGTGATCCTTTCCATGTTTTGAACCATTTGAGCAGAAGGAGGGATGGGGGAAGTGTGTGAATCAATCAGCAAACCAATACAGCAACAAAGCATAAGTGTGATTTGCTTGATTTATCCACGGTGTTTCACCGCCATCGGATAACTTTGTCAAACTATTACAAATTCTTCAAAAACCACCTCTATTTATAATCTTAGGGACTATTCGTACGAATTCCATCTTTTACTCTATTTACATGGCACTTTAACAGGCTGTGTCACATTACCACCAAAGTTAGCCGGTTTGTGTTGATCTTTGAGGCGTTTTCAGGTGAGATGACCACTAATTATGTGCATGAAATGCATTGAATGGTCGCAAAAATCTTATTTTCTATATTAAATTCGCCAAAAATTAGAAAATACGATTAATGTGCGATTTGAGGAAGTAATTGGCATTAATTCACCTGCTAGCAGGATACATTCTACATCGGCAGGTTCAAAAACTCGTTCCGATAGAGTTTATTAGCTAGACGCTCACGTAGCTTAACTGGGATAAACTTCATTCGGTTTATCTGTCTAACCAGTTCTTGTGCAAAGCTTGGCGTATCCTTCATATTCATGATGCAGCCCGTTAAGGAGATAGTCTGAGCATCGAGAAGCTTCTTAGCTTGCTCGAGATGATGAGACGATGTATCTCCGTAAGCGACAACAAGAAGCGTTGAATCACAGGCGCTAGCTACTGATTGAGCTGGGATATTACCTTTATTTATGTTGAGTAGCGGCGAAGTATCGATGATTACGCGGTCGTATTTAACTAGCCATTGAGCAACAGCCTGCTTTAATGTCGATGGATCTTTGTATGCTAACTGCGTCGATGCGACTTGCGGTGCGGGTACCCCGATAAACGTGCGTTGTGATTCAACATGCTCAATAAGCTGACCTGATTGTTCCTCTTCAAGCATATTGAGGTTCTTAAAAGCTGGGTTGAACAGGTTAAGGTCCACATACAGTGTAGAGTGACCCGCTAACAAGAAACGCTCGGCGAGGGCAGTTGCGACCGATGTTACGCCGTCACCTGAATGACAAGCAGTAACACAGATAGAGCGTTGTTCGTTTAATTCAGACGCCAAATAGATTTGCTCAACTTCGGCATGCGTTGCTGAAATAGTCATTATAACGCTCCTATTAGTACAATCGTGGTAGTAATACGTAGTATGTCCTCTAGGCCTACACGGGCTTTTTCCATAAAACTGTCACGACGGTCTGGAATGTAAATGGTGTCTCCAGCGCGCAAAACCGGTAGGTTATAAATGTTGGCTGTTTTACTAAATTCAACCAGGTCGAAAGTGCGAGCTTGTCCTTGGCAACAAGACATATTTACAATGGTAATCTTCTCAACGTATGCATTGTCAGTAGGGCCAGCCGCTTCAGCTAAGATATCTAAAATCGTCATGTTATCGTTAAACACATAACGGCCGGGGTTATTAACTGCCCCTAGCACACGCACGGTTTCTTCTTTTGGCTTGTCTAGCCAGTTTTTGTTCTTCTCAGGGATATAGATAGTATCGCCAGTAGTGACATTCGGTAGTAACGATTCATCGCCTGTTTCAAAATACAAAGACAGATTAAGCTTGCTGACCTTGGCGTAAGGTTTATCACGATGGGTCACACGAATATTGTGTATGTCTGCATCTCCAGTAGGGCCGTCGGCCGCAGACAAGATATCTAGGAAATGCATGTCTTTAGTGAAACGGTAACGGCCCGGTGCGTTGACTTGTCCAAAAATGTAAATAGACGCATCAGAGCTTTGGCGAACCCATTGTGATTTATTGTCTGATGGGTCTTGCGGTAAATCGTGTACACGAACGATTGAGCCAGCAGAGATATAGGGCATTTGGTCTCGTGGTGCACCGTTTTTAATAAACTCATCTAAATCGAATACCACGAGCTTTCTGCCAGTCACAATCTCAATTTTTGTAGTATCAGCGCGTAGAGTTGGTCCTCCGACATGCGCGAGTAGGCCCATGAAGTTCATTTCGTCTGACCACTCAATTCGACCAGGTCGGTTTACTTCACCAATCACGTTAACGGCTCTGTCTGGAGCGATCTTCAACCAAGATTTTTCGTTCATATCCGTTTTCTCAGGAACAAAAATCGCATCACCAGCTTTAATGTTTGGTGGGTTTGAGTTCGGTAAGCCTTCGGTATAGGCGGCTAAATCGAATCGAAGTACTCGACCATCGGCTTTGATAACGCGGATTTGGCGAGACTCAGCGAAGCGAGTAGGTCCACCGGCGTTAGCCAAGATATCCATGAAGGTCGCGCCTTTTTTTCCTTCAAAGGCACCAGGTGCTGCCACTTCGCCCATTACATAAACCATGTTCGCACCGGATTTAATCTCTTCTTCCTGTTTTGGCACAAAAATGGTTGAGCCCGGGCGTAGCACTGGCAGTAGACTTTCGTCGCCAGAATCAAGGTAGCGCTTAAGGTTGAATAGCGTTGGAGTATTGTTTGAGATGACGCGGATTTGTTCGACACTGGCGTAGCGAGTTACGCCGCCAGAGCGCATTAAGACATCAACGAGATCGGTATTTTCTTTATAAGTGAATGAACCAGGTGCGTTGACCTCACCGAAGACTTTAATTGAACTTCTTGAATCCGCGCTGTCACCCGAGTTGGCAAGCTTAGCAGGATCAAATTCTTGTTCAATATTACCAACCAGTGGTGAAGCAGGGACAAATAGAGAATCAAGTGATTGCAGTGTAGGCAGGTAGTCCTCATCGCCAGAATCTAAGAAACGCTTGTAATTAAATTCTTTACGTTCTGCGCCACGCTTTAAGATTAACTTGTCCAATTGAGCCCCAGAACGTAAGCCTCCAGCCGCGTACAGCGCCATTTGGACGCTCGAGCCCAAAGCCAAGGTGTATTCACCCGGTTGCTCGACGTAACCTTGAACGTAGATAATGATCTGCTGTTCTTTCACATAAACAGAAGCATTCGACAGATCTTTATAAGCCGTCGCCAGTGACTCTAGAACGACTTTATTCAACTGTTCTTTATCGTAGCCTGCGACGAACACAGTACCCACTTCAGGTAGAGTGATTCGACCGCGTTTATCCACTTGATAGCCTTTGTTTAACTCGCTCTCTCCAGGCACATTCACTTGGATAAGATCACCGACTTGCACTGCGTCTGAAAAGTCGTCGTTGGCATGTACCAAAGTCGCAATGAACATCGATAACGTGATAAGTAACGCAATCAGTAATTTCATAGTGAGCTCCCCATCTTAGCCGCGTTTTCAGGGGAGATTACTTCGATACTCACTCTGCGATTGGTTAAGCGTGTACCTTCGGATTCACCTTCAAATAGTGGTACGGTTTCACCTACCGAGACGGCTTTGATACGGCTTGGACTTAGACCAAAGATAGTGAGATAGCGCTCAACTTGTTGCGCTCGGCCTAGGGCTAATTTGTCGTTGTATTCTTCTGAGCCTGTCGCGTCTGCATGGCCTGTCACTATTAGCTCTAGCGACTTGTTATCTTTTAAGATGTAAGACGCCTCTGCAAGCTTACCCATGTATTTGGGATTCACTTCGATAGAGTTGTGTGCGAATTGATTGTCGACGTTAAGTAGATCGTACAGTTGTTGAATTATCGACAGCTGCATACGGAATTGGTTTTCGTTCTTTGGAGGTTCACAACGCGCTTGTGAAGTTACATAGTCAAGTTGAAGCTCAAGTTCGTTTAGGCGTTTTCTTTGGATAACCAAATCGTTAGCCGCATCTAGAAGTAGGCCTCCTTGAAGCTCACGAGCGATGCGATTTTGCTTCTCGATGGCTTGGACAACCGCTGCGGGGAAGCACCAACGCACGCCTTCTTGAATCAGCGCATCCAAATGCAATTTAGCAAGTTGCCAATCAAAACGTAAGCCATGCTCTGGACCTAACGGTTCGTCAGGCATAACCGGAGAGAAGTCAGAATTCTGATAGTTCATCGAATCATAACTCTCGGCCAGTCCGCCAGTGCCGTGTTCTGGGTAACTTGTGCAACCCAGAACTAGCACAGACAGAGATAGGGCTATATAGTTTTTGATTGTATTCATGCCAACGTCCTTTGTTTTTCGCTTTTTATTATTATTCTTTGTTACTTCTAGCTTAGTGGATCTTCATGAATTTGTAGGATTTTTTGAGTTAACAGGAATAGCGTGTCCAATTCGTAGGAGGTTCATGATTTCCAGCGGTTGGCCTGAAACGTTTTCTAATCGCATATTACGTTCACGTTCAGTTAGGCGTTTGAACATGTAAACAATCGCACCCACACCTGATGAATCAAGAAATTCGACCTGACTGAAGTCGACTTCGATCTCTTGATGACCGTCATTAGAAATCACGTCATCAATGTCGGTTTGGGCATCGCGACTGCCTGCCGCGTCTAAATCACCAAAAATTGAAAGTGTAAGTGTTGTTGTGTTTAGGTCAATCCTACGTAGTTCCATAGTCTTATCTCCTTTTGTTCATGAGTTTACAAAAGCACTGAATGTGCCAACTTTTTTGCCCCTACATATCAATAACTTATAGTATTTGGTTTTTAGTGTTTCATATTGAGAAAGGTGATTTCTCAATATGAGAACTAAAAATGGTCGGATTTTTGGGAGGTGTAACGAATTGATTTTGCGAATGAAACGTCACTATGGATAAGGTTGATGTATTGATCGCATCTTAGAGCAAAGATTGAATGATGAATGGCTAGAACACCTAGGATAGAAAGTAGATTTGAGCAAAGTGCTCAATACTTCTAACCGCTCAGGTACAAAAGGAATTTTGAAATGAGGCTAACCAGCTTGGCTATAGCAACACTGTGCGCGTTTTCTACGTTTCCTTCTCATGCTTCGTATCTGCCTCCAGCACAATTGGTTTTAGCAAATACTTATAAGCAAGGTATAGATGTGTCTGAATATTGGACCAGCGAAAAGCTTGATGGCATCAGGGCTTTGTGGGATGGAAAGCATCTTTATACCCGGAATGGGAATCGAATTTATGCGCCTAAGTGGTTTGTTAAAGAGTTACCGGATGTTCACCTTGAAGGAGAACTGTGGGCCGGAAGAGACAATTTTCACTTAGTCCAAACAACAGTCTTAGACCACATTCCAAGTGATACGGCGTGGCAAGAGATCGAATTCATGCTGTTTGATATGCCAGGTGCGGCGGGCGACTATCAGAAACGTTACTACAACATCTTGCACTGGGTAAGAGTGATAAACGAACCGCACATTAGGTATGTGGAGCACACACCTATTACAAGCGAAGAGGCATTGTTTCATCAACTTGATAATGTCGATGAAATTAAAGGCGAGGGGTTGATGCTTCGTAAGATTACCAGCCGATATCAGGCGGGAAGAAGTAATGACTTGTTAAAACTAAAACGACATCACGATGCAGAAGCGACCGTTATTGGCTATAAAACAGGAACTGGTAAGTATAAGGGGATGATGGGCTCAATTTTAGTACACACAGAAGATGGTGTGGAGTTTTACATTGGAAGTGGCTTCAGCGATAAGATACGATTGTCTCCTCCTGAAATTGGCAGTCGAATTACCTTCCGTTACAATGGCTTCACTCAAAATGGTAAGCCGAAGTTCGCTAGGTTCGTTAGAGAGAAAAGTGATTATTAAACACTTGTGGATAAGCATCATGAACAAGCATTGCTGATAACTATTTTGGACACGGAAAAAGTGTGTACATGGAATAAAAAAGAGCTCTGATTATCAGAGCTCTTTTGTTTAATTAACTTGTCTTTAAGAAGCGGTTAGCGAGAGCCGAACTCCAACTGTACTCCATCACTTTGTTTGTGCATCCAGTGCAAACGCATACCAAGCATAATTGCTGCTGAAGACAAACCAATAATGAAGCCAATCCAGAAGCCGTGTGCGCCCATTGGTTTAACAATCCAATCCGTCATCCCTAAGATGTAGCCAATCGGCAGACCAAGCAGCCAGTAAGCGATAAAAGTACGATTAAAGATTGAACGCATATCTTTATAACCACGAAGTGCACCCGCAGCGATGACTTGAATTGCATCTGTACATTGGTATACCGCAGCAAAAATCAGGAGCTGCATCGCAATGGTAATTACTGCTGTGTTTTCCGTGTAAAGAAGTGACACTTGCTCTCTAAACAACACGGTGAGTGCCGCTGTGATAAATGCTGTTACCAAGCCAACAATGATACCGACGTGAGTCGCAATTTTAGCGCCTTCAGTGTTGTTCTCACCTAGCTTATGACCAACACGGATACTAACCGCAGCACCAATGCTCATCGGGATCATGAATACCAATGAAGAGAAGTTAATCGCAACTTGGTGCGCCGCTACGATCAATGAGCCGAGTGGGGCAACTAACAGCGCAACCACCGCAAACAGCGTCACCTCAAAGAAAAGTGCTGCAGCGACTGGGAAGCCGAGCTTGAATAAACGAACTTGAGCTTTTAACTGAGGTTTATGGAATTGACCGAAAATGTTGATTTTAGCCAAACGCTTAGAAGTCAGCACATAAGTAAACAGTAAGCCAAACATTATCCAATAAACGATAGCGGTTGCTACGCCACAACCAACACCGCCAAGGGCAGGAGCACCAAGCTTACCGTAAACAAACATCCAGTTAAGCGGAATGTTTAATAACAGGCCAATAAAACCAATTACCATTGCAGGCTTAGTCAAAGACATACCATCAGTGAAACTTCTTAAGGTTTGGAACAACAAGAAAGCAGGCACTGCAAACATCACCGCATTCATATAGCCGATGGTCTTTTCTGCCATTAAGGTTTCAATATCCATCAATTGCAAAATGGCTTGAGTTTGGAAGAGAACGCCAATAATTGGAAGCGAAAGTACAAGCGCTAAGAATGCACCTTGCTGAATCTCAAAAGGAATCTTTACTTGGCGACCAGAGCCATTTAGTTGTGCGACCACAGGCACTAACGCCATAAGTAATCCGACACCAAACAAAATTGAAGGAAGCCAAATACTTGCCGCTATTGATACCGCTGCCATATCGATAGCACTGACGCCACCGGCCATAACGGTATCAACGAAACTCATGCCGGTTTGCGCGATAGATGCGATCAATACTGGCGTCGCAAGTTTGATTAGATTTGAGGCTTCTTCTTTGTAACGATGCACAAATAACTCCAGATGAGACAGAAATAAGAGACAGAATGAATATTCAGAAGGAATCAGAGACACTGATCGTTAAGCTTCCATTGGACGAATCATAAAGAAATGTCACAATAACTGCCATAGTAAAATGCTAAATAGGAAACTTATGTTTACAGGTATCGTTCAAGGCATGGCAACACTGGTTGCTATCAATAAAAAAGAGTTGTTTCAGACTCATACCATTGAGTTGGTTGATGAAATGGTAGAGGGATTAGCGATTGGCGCTTCTGTTGCTCACAACGGTTGTTGTCTAACTGTGACAGAAATTTCAGGCAACCAAATTTCTTTCGACCTGATGCAAGCCACACTACGTTTAACGAATTTAGGTGCTCTAAATGTCGGCGATAAAGTGAACGTCGAGCGCGCTGCGAAATTTGGAGACGAAATTGGTGGACACAGTATGTCTGGTCACATTTCGTTAATGGCTAAGTTAGTAGAAGTCATCAAAACAGAAAACAACCGTACACTTTGGTTTGAACTACCAGAATCATCAATGAAATATGTTCTAAGTAAAGGGTACATAGGTGTTGATGGTTGCTCACTAACGATTGGTGAAGTGGAAGAGAACCGTTTCTCCGTACATTTAATCCCAGAAACGCTAAATCGCACGCTATTTGGTGGCCGTGAAGTCGGTGACGAAGTAAATATCGAGTTTGATCCTCAAACTCAAGCGATTGTTGATACTGTGGAACGCGTACTAGCAAATCAGAAGTAACTAACAGCCCCGTTCAATTTGCGTTGTTCGATTTACGCAGATCGCTAAATTAAAAAGAGCACCCATGTGCTCTTTTTTGATCTTGAGTGAAAATCTTGGATTAAAACACCTGCTCATCGTCGGCATCGATCGACAGATTGATTCTGTCTCGAACTTCGTCGATTTGCATATCTAGGTGGATGGCATTGCAACACGCAGGGCAGTCATCGTAAAAGTCTTGGCTGCCATTTGAGGCATCGAGCGTTATATTAATACCGTGCCCGCAATGAGGGCAGGAGACATGTTTCTCTGTGTATTTCTGCATGACAAATTCTCCTCAAGCTAACTTATACCACCTGACTGCTTATCTATTGTGATAAGTATTACACAGCCTGAATCTTCTGAATGCACGCTTCTGTTTGTGCCAGATATTCACCGCCAAATTGATTACAGTGATTAAGAAGGTGGTACAAATTGTAAATGTCTTTTCGATCAGTATAGCCAACGTCAAGCGGCATGACGCTTTGGTATCCTTCATAAAACTCAGGTGGGAAGCCCTGAAACAATTCAGTGAGCGCTAAATCACACTCATGGTCGCCCCAATAACAAGCAGGGTCGTAGCAAATAGGACCAAATGCTGAATTAGCCACATTACCATTCCAAAGATCACCATGAAGTAATGAAGGGCGAGGGTTGTGGCCAGCAAGTCTCATGTTCACCATCCCAACAATGTCGTCAATATCCCCGAACTCGATACCTTTCTCCTTTAGCAGCTGGAGTTGGAATCCGATGCGTTGTTCTGAAAAGAAACGGCCCCATTTTTTATGCCAGGGATTTGGTTGAAGCGTGCTGCCGATGTAATTGTCTTGGTCGCAACCAAACTCTTTTTGCTCACCCCATTGATGAAGTTTGGCAAGCTGGACACCAAAGTCATAACTGTTGTTGCCTGTCTCAAGTGGTTTGGTAGGCAGATAGTTAAGAATGATAAACGAGCACTCTTTAGTTTTACCAATCAGCACGAGCTCAGGTACGTAGACTGTTGAAGTCTCCCTTAATAAACGTAGGTTCTCAGCTTCAATCTCAAACTTAGGTAGGAACTCTCGCAGATTCACCTTAACGAAGTAACGTTCATTACCGTCGCTGATCATATAGCAATCGTTAATGTCACCATCGGGAACCTTAACGCGCTCGGTAATCTGAAAATTGAATAAGAGTGTGTCTGAAAGCTGTTGAGAAATGGCCTGCCACATAGGAAATCCTCAATGAACTGTTGGAGTGAAATACTATCGTTTGATAGCAATAGTTTAGGACAAATCTGAGTGATTTATAGACGTTCTGGTCAATGTTCTCAGCACTAGTACAAGACAGTACAGATCAATTAACAGTTTTGTGAACTCTGACTGTGTGAATGCCTTTGATAAATCAGTAACAAGTGAATTACCAATCGCAAAATAGTTGGAACAAATATCACGTGCGACACCAAATAACCTTACTTCCACTAGAAAATCAATAATAGCTTGGTATGGTTGACGCGCTATTGCTAAAGAGAGCTTTGAGATGTTGTGGTTTGAGCAGCACGGTAATTATTATTGAGTCAGCAGCTTCGCGTATTATTGATTCAATTTTGAACTTAAATACTAACAAAGATCATTTTAATCCTCGTTATAGCAATAAAATGATGACAAATGACTTCATATACATAGTATTAGCCTAATACGTATTAATCTGCCTTAGAGCTTAAAACGGAGATTTATTGTGGTTGTAGAAACCGATGGCTACCTAGCTTTGATCGAGCACTTATCATTTAACCTAGATGTATTTACTAACGGTAACGGTGATACTGGAAACGAAAGTGTCGAAGACATAGTAACTGACATGATTTCAAGCAACATTATGGCGATCTTCGAGCAAAACCCTGAGCTGCATTCAAGTGTACGTTTTCAGTTGCTTAAAGAAGCGGATGCCGTGGTTGCTGATCTAGGGGAAGTGCTTGCAGGCGTGTGGGCTAAGAAAGCGACGAACGAACAGATTGTTTTTTTGGATGAATATATCGCATTGGTGAAGAACCTGTTTGATACTGCAGTAGCAAAATACGATTAACCTCTATTCGTCTTTACTGACTATTTTTGTGGTTAGTACTCTTTATTGATGGGACTGAAAGCGTAGCACCTCTATGAGGTTGCCTTTAATTCGATTGGTGGCCTCGCAAATACACTATATGCGCCTAAAGTGCCAAAATTTAGAAGCCCAATATGGGTTATCTAGCCTAGATATAATCACACCTTTCGATGTAGAAGCATGTAGGAACTGGTTATTCCCCAAATATACACCTACATGCCTAACGGTGAAAGACGTCTTGAAAAACACCAAATCTCCACTCTTTGCTTGTTCATAAGCGATTTCAACGCCTTGTTTACTCAGATCTTTTGTTGTTCTTGGTAATGCTTGCTGTGTCGCATTTTGCACGGCAATTTGAACAAAAGCTGAACAATCCACGCCTCTGAATGAAGTTCCACCGAAGTGATAAGGTACGCCTTTCCACTGCTTGTACACACCCATATAAGCATTAGTAGTCAATTGTTCTGACTTTGATAGAGGTTTATTTGCAATTTGGCTGTTTTTAGAAGGGGATGGTGCTGAACTACAAGCGGTTAATGTTGCGAAAGTTATTGTAACTGCAAGCATTTTTCTGAATTTCATATGTAACTCTTCTGAAAGAAAACTGAAATAAAAGCGTAATGAAGGGCTTCTAGTATACCGACTAACTTAAGGATATCTCTTTTTGTAGTCAAACTGGATTTCGCATGACTGACACCAATTTATCGGTAAAACCCTCACGTTATACATTCTCGCTCATTCAAACGGTGAGTGCCGTATTTATTTCGATCCTTCTACTTGTCAGCTTTTTATCTATGGTCAGTATTCGTGGCATAGATCGAGTAGGAGGTTACTTTGATACTCTGTCTGAACAAGCTCTGCCACTCGCTCTGCATAACGCAGAATTAACACAAAGCGTATTAGAACAAGTAAAACTACTCACTTATAGCACCCAATCGACTGACTTAGATACACTAAACCAAACACGTAATTTGATCGATGAACTCGCTGTAGAGAGTAACAACACGCTCGAGGAACTCCTTTTTATCTCCCAATCTTTTCCTGATGCGATTTCTCTCGAACAAAAGCAAAGCCTTATCGACGATATGGCACGGCTACAACAAATGACCAACACGGTTCTTTCTGCACAAATTGAAATACAAAGTAAGCAAAATCTGATCGACAGTAAAATTGCTGAGTTTCGTTACGGCGTAGGTTCTATCGGTCCTGAAATGAATCGTATTAGCTCCTTCTTAGTGGAAGATAATCCAGAAGCGAGTGACGCGGCCAACCGCTTTACGTCGAGTGCATCTGCGATGGCCAATACTTTCTTAATGTTGATGATGCAAAACGACCTTGAGAAAGCAGAAGATGAATATCGTCAATTGAGGAACCGAATCGCAGGTCTTAATTTGGCCTACAGTGATTTCTCTGATTGGCATCCGGACATTGCAGAGTTCGCGAGCCTAATCGCCCCTTATGAAATGGTAAAAGAAGGCTTTACAGAAGAGGGCGTCATCAAGCAAATATTGCTTAAGCTAGAGTTAGTTAAACAGCAAGAGCAAAACTTAGCGCAAGTGATTGGACTAGCGAATACGGTGATTAATACGCTCAATCAGCTATCGTCGACAGCGTCTCAATTGATCGATGAAAGTGAACTGGTCGTAAATCAAACCATTACTAACATTGACCGCGTGTTATTCATTAGTGGCTTAGTGATTGCCATGATCATTATTACATCGTGGCTAATGCTGCGTCGTTGGATGAACAAAGGCTTAAAAAACATTACACGCCAGTTAACGTCACTTGCAGAACATGACTTTTCGAAGCAGAGCGAGTTGCTTGGCCCACTCGAACTACAAGTCATCACCTCTAAACTTAATACGGTTGTCGGTTCAACGGCCGATTCTATACGTTTAGTTACTCGAAATTGTGAAACGCTTTATCAGACCGCAGAAGTGAGTCACGACGCTGCAGAGCAAACCAACTTAAGTTTACATGAGCAGAATGAATCTCTACAGAATATGATCACCACAATCACACAACTTGAAGCGTCCATTGGCGAAATCGCTCGTATTTCAAACGCATCGAATGATGATGCTCAGGTCGCAGAAGATGAGTCGGTGAGTGGTAGCCAGGTTATTGGTTTAAACCAAGAGCGCTTACAAGCTTTAGAACATTCTTTGAATATGAACGAGCAGTCAATGGCTGATCTGGATGGACGAGTGAAGCAAATCCGTGAAATGGTCGACATGATCAGTGGTATTGCAGAAAACACCAATCTGTTGGCATTGAATGCCGCGATAGAAGCAGCGCGAGCGGGAGAACAGGGCCGTGGTTTTGCGGTAGTTGCAGATGAAGTAAGGAAATTAGCGAGTGGTACGTCCCAACAGACCACCAATATCCGCAATATGATGAATGAGCTGGTGGCGGCGGCGGATCGTTCTCGTACGTCAGTTACTGAATCACGAACTGAAATGGCGAATGCACTACAAGCGAGCTGCGATGTAAAACAAGCTTTTGAAAAGATTGAAGTTGCAGTTAACCAGATTAAAGGCCGCGTCGAGCAAATTATGGTCGCAACTGAGCAACAGGCTCGTGCAACTGTTGATGTGACACACTCAATCACGCGCGTATCCGAGCAGGGCGAAAATACTAAACTGCAACTTGAATCCATGATTGAAAGTTCTGAGCAAGTCGGTGAAATCGCAGGCCATCAACAAGCTATGCTTCATAAGTATCAATTCGACGCAGAGAAATAGCCTTGCTGCTTAAAACACCTAGCGAAGTCACAAACTGCCTCGTCCGAAAACACTAAAATCCGAAAAGCAAAAAGGCAGAGTTCACGCTCTGCCTTTTTGCTTGTACCTAGTCTTCTAATTCTTACATGAAAAAGGTAGGCATGACGTGTTTGAAAAATATTAGCGAAGCAACGCCACTGATTACCACCCAAATCAAATCGAAGCGCAGGCTCACAAGCGTACAAACAATTGCGGCCAATACTTTTGGGTTGTGTAGATCAAATTCCATATCTGGCCCTGCACCTAATATCTCGACAGCAATAATCGCAGGTAAAACCGTAACCGGAACAAAGCGCAGCGTCTTTTTGAATCGTTCCGACATCTCAAACTTACCAGCTAAACCAATCACTGAGAATCGAATAACAAAGGTTGCCGCTGCCATCGCAAGAGTAATAAGAATAAAAGTCGTAGTATTCATTGTTATGCCACTCCACGTTCTTGAGTTAATAGGTCATTTTGGATCGCTTCTTGTTCCGCTTGTTCAGTCGACAGGTCCATTCGGTAGCCTGCGTACACCCCAACAACGGCAGCAATTACAAGGCCAAGAGAGTAGGGAAGTTCTGCAAGAAGCACCCCAGTAAAGGTCGCGACAATGGCTGCAACAATACATTCACGGCTTTTAACTTGTGGAATTACGATAGCGATAAAGGCTGCGACCATCGCGAAATCCAATCCATAGTTAGCAATTTCAGGGAACGAAGAACCAATCAGTACGCCAAGGAAATCTGCCACTACCCAGTTAACCCAAAAACCACCCATTGCCGCTAAATAGAACCAGTGTCGACTTTCACCTTCTTGCTTCATCTCATTGATCGTTGCTGCATAGACCTCATCGGTAAGGCCGTAGGACATCAACATACGAACGTGAAAGGGATAGGGTTTCATGTGCTCTGACATTGAAGCGCTGTATAGCATATGGCGCAGGTTTATGATGAAGGTCGTAAACATGATGACCACAATACTTGCTGATGACTGAACTAGCCCTAACGCCACCATTTGTGATGATCCGGCAAAAACGGTGAAAGACCATAAGGTACTCTGAGTAACGCTCATCCCTGCGGTAATACTGACCGCTCCCACAATGAACGAAAATGGAAATGCACCAACGCATAAAGGGAAGATTGCTCTTAACCCTGCCTGGATTTGTTGATTATTCATGACATGCTCACCCTAGATAAAAATTCAAATTTATTTGCAAATTATGGTGGGAATCGTATTGACGAATGAAATTATTTTCAAATCAAGATTAAAATTTATTTGATTTAGATCGGTATTTTGAATTCAGTAAAATAGGAGTATGCCCTTGAGTTATTTATAATCAATAGCTTAAAATAGCTTTCATTTTTGAGATCTTTGATTGAATGATTTTTCTAGTATTTTTTGCAACTATTTTTGCATTTTATTGTTTTCAGTGTTTAAACTGTAGTTGAAATATTTGGCAAATCTGAATAGGAAGAATCATGAAAGAAATCATTACAGCAAATCAAGCGCCGGAAGCCATTGGTCCATACTCACACGGTAACGCATTCGGAAACCTTGTTTTCACATCAGGTCAATTACCTGTGTGTAAAGAGAAAGGTGGTGTTGTAGAAGGTGGCGTGAGTGAGCAATCTCGTCAGTCACTACTTAACCTCCAATATGTTTTACAGGCTGCAGGCAGCGACCTAGACCAAGTACTAAAAACAACGTGTTACTTATCAGACATTAATGACTTTGCAGCTTTCAATGAAGTGTACAAAGAGTTCTTTGAAAAAGACTGTCCTGCACGTAGCTGTTTTGCAGTGAAGGATCTTCCTCTAGGCGTGAAAATCGAAATCGAAGCGATTGCTGGTCGTAAGTAGCTGCTCGTAAATAATTGAAGAATAGTGTGAGGTCCTTACTATGAAACACCAATGGCAACAGTATAAAGAGATTTTGAATACCGTCGTGAAGCCAGCGCTTGGCTGTACAGAACCCATCTCCGCAGCTTACGCTTGTTCTGTTGCGGCCAAGATGCTTGTGGGTGCACCCGATAAAGTTCGCGTGTATGTATCGGATAATTTATACAAAAACTCTATGGGCGTGTTTGTTCCGGGGACAGGAAAAATTTGCCTACCCATAGCTGCAGCCGTGGGTGCGATTGGTGGGGACCCACACGCTGGCTTGGAAGTATTGGCGAACATCAGCGAAAAGATGTCGAAAAAGCACAAGCGTTGATTGACGCAGGCCAAGTCAGCGCACACCGTAAAGATGTAGACGAATTCATCTATTGCTATGCGGAAGTAGAATCTGAAGGTCAAATAGCGGCCGTAGAAATCAGTGGCGGTCATACTCATATCATCAAAAAAACCTTAAATGGAACCGTTCTATTCAGCCAAGATTGCGATCAAACAATACCAACAGGTTCTATCTGTGATGGAATCGATATTGATATTGGTAGCATCTACAACTTTGCCACCAGTGCGGACTTCGACGATATTGCTTTTATACTCGAAGCATCGGCTCTCAACGGCAAGCTGTCAGAAGAAGGGTTAGCTCATGCCTATGGGCTTGAAGTCGGGCGCACTATGGTACAAGGCATTCAATTAGGCCTAATGGCAGAAGACTTGATGAATAAGATCGTCATGCAAACGGCTGCCGCGTCTGATGCTCGAATGGGCGGTGCGACGCTACCTGCCATGAGTAACTTTGGTAGCGGTAACCAAGGGATAGCTGCAACAATCCCTGTCGCGGTTATTGCCGAGCACTTTAAAGCGACTCAAGAGCAATTGGCACGAGCATTAATCATGAGTCACTTAGGTGCGATTTACATTAAGTCGCATTATCCACCGTTGTCTGCATTTTGTGGGAACACAGTCACGAGCGCTTCAGCGGCTATGGCGATGGTGTATCTTGCAAAAGGATCATTTGAGCAAGGCTGCTACGCGATTCAAAATGTACTGAGTGATTGTTCAGGCATGGTGTGTGATGGCGCTAAGTCTACCTGCGCAATGAAAGTGAAAACCTCAACCAGTGCTGCAGTTAATGGTTTCTTAATGGCAATGCGTTGTAATGAGGCACACAACCAAGGCATCGTTGCTGATGATGTTGAGACCAGTATCCGCAATATTGGAAAATTGGTTACCGCTGGTATGAGTGTTACAGACTCTACGATTATTGATATAATGTCAGCGTAATCAAACGTTTTTGATTCAAACTATTTTTAAGACGAACCGCTTGGTAATTTTTACTTAGCGGTTTTCTCGCCAAAAGAGGAAGGACTCCGTGTTCGAATTATCTCAAAGTGACTATGACATCTTGCACGCAATCGAGAACATCGTTGATGGCATCGCCGCAATGTATGGCGAGCATACCGAAGTGTTACTACACAGTTTAGATGTTCGTAATCCTTCGATTATTAAAATTGCGAATAGCCACGTCACCGGGCGAGAAGTAGGGGCTCCAATTACTAATTTAGCATTGATAAAGCTCACTCAAGGTAACGATGTTTCGGGCGCTTACATGACAAAATGTCCCGATGGCAAAACCTTACGCTCAATGACGACCATCATTCGAAACCCTCAACAACAAGCCATTGGTTTGTTGTGTATCAACACCAACCTCGACGCACCATTTCAAGAAGTGATGCATTCACTTGTCCCTTGTTTGCTACCACATGTCGATCGTCCTCAAACGACGCCCGAAACCTTTGCGCGTAGTAATGAAGAGATGATGCACAGCTCAATCGAAACGGTAAGAGAACAGGTAAGTAATGACGCAGACATCGCGCCATCGAAGAAGAGCCGAGAGATTGTCACTCGATTACATGAAATGGGGATTTTCGACTTGAAAGACAGTGCCCAAATTGCGGCAAAAGGACTCGATATCTCTATCCATACCATCTACCGCTACCTGCGCGAGCTAAAAGCCTAACGTTTGTTGGTTAGCTATCTCTCATTCTATTTGTTCTGGTTGTATCTAAATGGCTGGGTAATCAGTTTATCTAGCCTCTGTTCCTTCCCATCACGTATTTCTGGCACACCAATATTGACCTTGTCGTGCCCAAGCTTGGGTTGAGCGTGATACGTTTTAAACCAGATATCCCACACCGATAAGAAGAAGCCAAAATTAGAGTGTGTCTCTTTGACAATCACAGAGTGGTGCACTCGATGCATATCTGGCGTGACAATCACTTTACGAAGCTGTTTGTCGAACCATAAAGGTAGACGACCGTTACTGTGATTAAACATTGCACTTACATTCAGAACGACCTCGAATATCACAACGGCTAGTACGGGCACACCCAATACAAAAATTAACGCGACCTTAATCAACATCGACAAAATCATCTCGATGGGGTGGAAGCGGGTACCCGTGGTTACGTCTATATCTAAATCGGCATGATGGACGCGATGAAGTTTCCACAGTACAGGGATACGGTGGAAGACTAAATGTTGAGTGTAAATGGCAAGATCTAATAACGCGACACAAAGGAACACGATGATTTCAAAGGGTAGGCTGATGTTATTGAACAGACCCAATTGGTTTTGTTCCGCAATCAGTGCCGCTTGAAATGCCGCAACAGGTACTAATGTCGCCAATAAAACACTGTTAAGCGCCATTAATGAGAAGTTATTTCCCCAACGAAACCATTTATTTTGAGTCAACGTTTTTCTTGGCGCACGATATTCCCACAACGCACACAAAACAAAAGCGCTAACAAAGAAAACAAGGCGAAGTAAGGATGGGTCTTGCATGAGAATTCCTTCTATCATTCTAACGATACTGTAAGTACAATCGGGCCACTTTTCTAGATTTACTGTTATTGTCCATGAGAATCCACGCTTTTCACCGTTTATATAAACACCGTTTGTCCCTTTCTACCAAGCCGTTCAATGCGCGCGGGTGTAAAGTGGTTCGATGTGAGTTCTGTAAAATCAAACAAGACAGCTGTATCTGTGAGCACCAACCGAACATAGATACGAATATTGCCACAATGTTGATCTTGTCAGATAACGAAATATTGAAACCAAGTAATACCGGTCGTTTGATTGTCGACACAGTAAAAGACAGCCATGTTTACCTTTGGCACCGAACAGAGCCAAACACAGAGATGCTGGATGTTCTGAAAGACGAGCAATATCAACCGGTGATTGTGTTCCCAGAAGATTATACCGATGACAAATCGCGAGTGGTTCAAGACCTGCCACAAATGCGTAATCCAAATAAAAAACTACTACTGATTTTCATCGATGGTAGCTGGCGTGAAGCAAGACGTATCTTTAGACGTTCTGAGTACTTACAAGATCTACCTGTGTTGTCGATTGAACCTGAATCCGTTTCTCAGTACATGATGCGAAAGTCAGACAATGAGCAACACCTTTCAACTGCAGAAGTCGCGAGCTTAGTATTAAAACAAGCTGGTGAAGAGCAGGGCGCCAAAACATTACAACTATGGTTTGAAGCATTTCGCGAAAGCTACATGCTAAGTAAGACTCGTTACAAGTCAGATCCGACCAAACCAAGCCTGAATGCTTTCATAGAGCACAGTAAAAATGAGATGTCACTCTAACCTTTAACCGCTTTGTGCTGACTTGTTGTTCAAACAGACTCAAACACGAGATAAGTTTGTTATCTATCACGGTTTGTAGGGGGAGTGTTATGGATAATGTTCCCCAGTTGTTTTATTTAAAGAGTTTATTTGCCCGAATTTAGGGAAAAATTGGAGAGATTTCATGTATTACGGCTTCGATGTTGGCGGCACTAAAATTGAATTTGGTGCATTCAACGAGAAACTTGAGCGAGTAGCAACAGAGCGCGTTCCAACACCAACAGATGACTATCAATTACTGCTTGATACGATCGCTGGTTTAGTAAAGAAATACGATAGCGAATTCTCTTGCGAAGGCAAAATCGGCCTTGGCCTTCCTGGTATGGAAAACGCAGACGACGGCACTATGCTGGTTGTTAATGTTCCTGCATCAACAGGTAAGCCACTACGTAAAGATTTAGAAGCGCTAATCGGTCGTAGCGTAAAAATCGAAAACGATGCGAACTGTTTCGCGCTTTCTGAAGCATGGGATGATGAGCTAAAAGACGAGCCATCGGTTGCTGGTCTAATTCTAGGTACAGGTTTTGGCGGCGGTTTAGTTTACGAAGGTAAGGTATTCTCTGGTCGGAACCACGTTGCCGGTGAACTAGGCCATATGCGTCTACCTTTGGATGCATGGTTCCACCTTGGTGACAACGCACCGCTTTTAGGTTGTGGTTGTGGTAAAAAAGGTTGTCTAGATAGCTATCTGTCGGGGCGTGGTTTCGAATTGATTTACGAGCACTACTTTGGCGAGAAGAAGAAAGCGATTGATATAATCCAAGCTTACAACGAAGGTGAGGCTAAAGCGGCTGAACACGTTGACCGCTTCATGGAGCTTTTGGCAATCTGCTTCGCGAACCTGTTTACTGGCTTAGATCCACACGTTGTTGCACTGGGTGGCGGTCTTTCAAACTTCGAGCTTATCTACGAAGAAATGCCAAAGCGCGTGCCTAAGTACTTACTGTCTGTTGCTAAGTGTCCGAAGATCATCAAAGCAAAACACGGTGATTCAGGTGGCGTTCGTGGTGCTGCATTCCTAAACATCAAATAGTGATGGCTTTCAGCTAAACACATTACGCAGAATAAATAAAAATGCCGCAATCTCGAAAGAAGTTGCGGCATTTTTTATTGTTTGGTGTTTTTGAGCTATCGACTAACAAGAGCGAAGCTCGCTAAGAACTTACTTATTCTTTTTACCAACACCAAGGTTTTCTTTTTGCTTCAGCGTAAGATTTGAAAAACCAAGCTTGCGGAAGTAATTGTCTTGGTAGTTGCGAACTGCTTTAGTATCTGAAATCAACTCAAGCTGCTGCTCTGTTTTTAAATATTCAGTGATGTCGATGCCTTCAGCATCAGCAACCGCTTCTTGGATCGTGCGGTGTTCTTGCTTTGAAAACAGTAACTCTTTGTCTTCGTCTTTGTACGTATACAGAATGGTACGAGCCATGATGCGCTCCGATAGAATTTTTACTTTGGGCGCACTGTACATAAAAACCGTACGTCGCTCAAGGTAATGGTAAGAAATCTTAAGATTAACTTAGTTAATGGGTTACTTATTAAGGTTGCTCAGAAATATAAAAGCCCCTTACGACTAAACCATCGCAGAAGGGGCTTCGAGCGTTCGAACTTTAATGCAATCAATACACCTTAGGCCGTTTTATTAATTAAACACGACCTTGCAACGGAATGATCGTCACTGTTTCACCAACTTTCACGGTATCAACCGATGGTGAAATTTCAATTAAGCAGTTTGCTTCACTCATTGAGCGCAGAATGCCTGAACCTTGTTTACCCGTTGTCTTAACTTCAAGTACGCCAGATTCGTTCATAGTGAACACACCACGGCTAAATTCAGTACGGCCTTGGCGAGAACGTAATTGCTCGGTAGCTACCGCATTCGCTTTTACTGGTGTCCAGTTTGTTTGACCTTGCAGCTTGCGAATCGCTGGCTCAACAAAGTTGATGAACGACACCATTACTGCGACTGGGTTACCTGGTAAACCGAAGAATGGTTTATCTTCAATTTTACCGTAAGCAAGAGGACGCCCCGGACGCATGTTGATGCGCCAGAAGTTAATCTCACCCAGTTTATCTAGCGCGAGTTTGATGTAGTCAGCATCACCAACAGATACACCGCCAGACGTTAATACCATGTCAGTCTCTAACGACGCAGCATGAAGGACATCCATCATCTTCTGTTCGTTATCTTCAATAATTCCGTAATCAACGATGTCACAGCCCAGTTTTTGAAGCATACCAATAATAGTAAAACGGTTTGAATCGTAGATAGAATTTGGTTTCTGCTCACTACCTGGTGCTTGAACTTCATCACCTGTCGAGAATACACCAACCTTCACTTTACGTAGAACAGGGCAGGTACCGAAACCCAGTGATGCCATCATGCCCATTTCTGGCGCTTCGATTCTCGTGCCACGAGTAAAGACAGGTTGGCCGATTTCAAGGTCTTCACCCGCCATACGGACATTTTGTCCTACCGAGATTTTCGCGTCTGGGAAACTAACTGTGTCACCTTCTTGAACGGCTTGCTCTCGCATCACAACCACATCAACACCTTCCGGCATTGGTGCACCAGTCATCATCTTAACCGCTTCACCTTGTTGAACTGTCTTGTCGTAGCTGTGTCCTGCCATAACTTCAGCAACAACGTGGTAGCTATCCAGATCCAAATCTTCACTACGAATGGCGTAACCGTCCATTGCAGAGTTCGTGTTCTGAGGTACATTGATTGGTGAAATAACATCTTCCGCCAATACGCGACCATACCCTTGTTCTAAGGCAACAGATTCCGTCAGCTCTAATGCATCAATACTATCAACAATCTTTTGCTGACCTTGAGTCACGGTAAGGCCTGCAGGAGAGAAAGAATCACAACACACAACTGGCGTGTTGTCTTTTGAAAATGCACACGAAGCGACTTTATTTGTTTTCGAAGCTGGGTCGAACGACTGAGTATAGTCGATGATGAAATCACGAATCGCTTCTAAGTCGCTGATCGCCATTTGTGGCAGGTTAGATTCGACTTTGCTGTCGGCTGCGATAGCAATGATGTTGTCATCATTTGGATAAAGCCAAGGTTTACCAACTTTATCACGGTGAAGCTCGATTTTAGGAAAAGCGATGTTCTTGCAGCCTTCAACCAAAATCAAATCCAACGTGTTGGTATCAAAACGAGTAAGCAGATAATCAAAGTCAGCTTCGGCTTCTGGCGTTTCTGTCATCATTACATGACGGTTACGAGAGCTGATCAACATTTGGTTTGCACCAGCTTTACGTAAGCGATAGCTGTCTTTGCCCGGCTTATCGACATCAAAATCGTGGTGAGCATGTTTAAGAACGCCAACTTTCAAACCTGCGTCGGTTAACAAAGGTAACAGGGCTTCAAGTACCGTTGTTTTACCTGTGCCGCTGTAGGCAGCAAAACCTAATAACGGCAGGTTAGGGCGTTGTTTTGAATCTTTCATTATTGAAGCGTTCCGAATTGGGTGAGTTCTTCTGGCGTATTAAGGTTTACAAAGCAATTTGGTGCATCGCTGAAGTCGACGTACTCAGTGACGCACTCTTTATAGAGCAAGATAATCTTGCGATCGCCACGCTCTAAAAAGGCTTCTAGCTTTGGAAGAACACGCTTGTGGAATAGGGTAAACACCGGTTGTTTGAATTCGCCATCGTGAGCCACAAGAATGTCACTGTCTTCTTTTACCGCCGCACAAAAGCGCTCTACAAGATCATCACTGATTTGTGGACTATCACATGGGACAAAACCGACCCAATCAGTGGTCGCGTTTTTAAGGCCAGCATGAATACCGCCCAATGGCCCCGGATAATCAGGGAACGAATCGGAAACAACCGGAGCGAATGCTTGGTAACTGTCGAGGTTACGGTTGGCATTGATGGTGATGCTGACATCTTGTTGTGACAGCTTGTCTATAACGTATTGAATAAGCGGGGAACCGTTGAGCTCAACGAGTCCTTTATCTTTTCCGCCCATACGGCTGGCTTGTCCGCCAGCCAAAATAACCCAACTAGTTTGCGTTGGAAGCAGCATAAATATTCTCTTGTGCTTTGTTCTTTTTAATTACTTGCAGAAGCGGTGACTCAGCTAGCGTGTTATCTTTGATCCACCATTGCTTCTTGCACAAATCGGTTAACGCGTTGGTTTGGTGACTGGTAATGACTAAACTCGCGCCTCTCTGAAGAAGATCTTCGGCCATAATCACCAATCTTTCAATAGATTCTTTGTCTAAAGAAGCACTTGGCTCGTCCATCAGCAAAATTGATGGCTTGAGAATCCAAGCTCGTGCCATTGCTACGCGTTGACGTTCACCACCAGACAACACAGAAATGTGTTCATCTGCTAGGGTTTCTAAACCTACCATCCTCAACGCATTAATTATTTGAGCTCGCTTATCTTTTTGGCTCTCTTTACTAAAGCGAATCCCATAAGCGACATTTTGGTACACAGAACCATCAAATAGGTAAGGTGTTTGATGCAGATAGATGATGTCTTTAAATTTTAGTCTAAGGAACAGGTTATGTTGCCAACTTTGTGTCGGTGACTGAATACGGCCAGAAGTCGGCTTAATCAATCCAGACAGAATTTTTAATAGAGTGGTTTTTCCTACACCGTTATCGCCCTTAAGATAAATCGCATCGTTCGGACCGATCGACAATTCAGGGATGTGGAACAAAACACGCTCTTTGTAGCGCATTGAAATTTGCTGCGTTGTTATTTTTATACTCATGACAGCGTTCCTAAGTTCTTAAATAGCCTTTTCCTCTCACACTAGAAAGGAAAAAGTTAAGGGCTAATGCCAATGCCAATAAAACCATGCCTAACGCCACACCTTGAGCGAAAGCACCTTTGTGACTTTCCATTGCAATAGCGGTAGGGATGTTTCTTGTCATTCCCATAATGTTTCCGCCAACCATCATTGAACAACCCACTTCAGTGACGATGCGAGAAAACGCAGCAATGACTGCCGCCAGTAGAGGAAAACGAGTTTCCCAAATCAAGGTGCAGGCAACGCGAGTGGTTGAAACTCCCAGAGTGCGTGCCGTTTCCACTGCTCGGCGATCACTGGCTTGCAGCGCACCGTGCATCATGGCAACTAGAATAGGAAAGCAGATCAGCATCTGACCTAGAATCATAGCCTTTTGAGTGAACAGCAATTGCCAGTCCCCCAATGGGCCAGAACGAGAGAGCATCATGTACATCAATAAGCCAATAACCACGGTTGGTATTGCTTGCAATGTGTTGATTACAGAAAGTAACGCCCATTTCCCAGGGAATTCCGTGTAGGCCAATAAGAAAGCCATGATGATAGAGGGAACAATTACCAGTGAGATGGCGGACAAAGATACGCTGAAGGACACCGCGACAATTTGCCACAGGTCGTGGTCAAAATTCACCAGTAAATTCAATGCATCTAGCGTTGTTTGCCATAAGGTCATGAAGTATCTCGTGTGAATCGATAATAGGTTTTTATCGGTAATGACTGATGTTAATCATAGCTGACACAATATTAATGAGCCTTATTGGCCAGCTATTATTTCTTTACGTGTTTGGTTTGCAGACTCGTTAAGCGTAGTGCTATTTGGCAAAGAGTGAACCTTTAACCCCATTTAGCACAACGTAGCGAGCGAAAAACTACTCAGCACTCGCAACAAACAGTTGCTTGCCGTGCAGCTTAAAGTCGTTAATCAGTTTTTGACCTTTAGGGTTAACCAACCAATCGCTGAACGTTTTTGCTGCTTGGTAGTGAATGCTTGGGTAACGCTCTGGGTTAACTAGAATCACTTGGTAAGGGTTGAATAGGTTTTCGTCACCTTGGAAAAGAATTTTTAGATCCAATTTGTTTTGGTAAGCCAGCCAAGTGCCACGGTCAGTCATTGTGTAACCTTGCATCTCTGACGCCATGTTTAGAGTAGGGCCCATGCCTTGACCAACGCTGCGGTAGCCGCCAAAGTTTGGCTCCATCTTAGTTTGAGCCCAGATACCCATCTCTTTCTTATGTGTACCTGAATCATCACCACGAGACACAAACGTTACATTGTTTGTCGCAATCGCTTTAAATACATCCGCCACTGCTTTTTGAGATTCAACTTTCGCTGGGTCGCTTTCAGGGCCAACGATCACAAAGTCGTTGTACATCAATTTACGAGGTAAAACGCCGTAGCCTTTCTCAACAAAGTTAGCTTCTGCTTTTGGTGCGTGTGTCATCACCAAATCCACATCACCGTTTTCACCCATGCGAAGTGATTTACCAGTACCCGCTGCTAAAACATCGACTTTGATACCCGAATCTTTTTCGAATTCAGGCAGTAGATAATCCAGTAAGCCAGAATGATAAGTGCTTGTCGTTGTCGCAAGCTTGATATGAGTGGTGTCTTCTGCGCTGCTAGCCGAGTAACTGACGATAGATAGAGCTGCAATAGTTAGGGGAATTGCTTTCATTATTATTATGTCCATTTTGTTAGAAATGAATGACATGTCTTCAGTTTTAAAGGGCTCAAAGAAGGACATGTGCATAAGATGCTAATTATAGTAATTAGAAATCCTCTCCCTATAAGCAATCTTAATGCCAACAATAATGCATCAAGTCTCATTAAATTGTTGTTATTTCGGACAAAACTGCGTCATTTCGCTAGATAAAATGAACCAAAACATGAGCTAGGACAAAATGTCGCACATTGTCCCTGTTGAATAAAAGGTTAATTGGTACACTCTGTCCCAACTTTCCCTTTCGGCTGATCATTATGTCTTTACCTAGTTCAAACGCCTCTAACCTCAATCCAAACACCTTGACTCAATATCAGGCGTTTTCGGTCCTGGTGGTCGATGATGAAATTGGCATGCAGGCAATTTTAAAGAAAGCACTAGGTCAGTACTTTGGCAAGGTGTCGAGTGCAGGCTCAGTAGAAGAAGCAGAAACGCTACGTTGCAATGAACACTTCGACCTGATCGTTCTCGATATTAATCTTCCTGGTCGCTCTGGTATTGAGTGGGAAGAAGCCTTCAATGATAGCGACCGAAAAGCAGATGTTATCTTTATGACTGGCTATGCCGATCTGGAGATGACCATATCAGCACTCAAGCTCGGTGCTTCAGATTTCATTTTAAAGCCATTCAACTTAGAACAGATGATTCAAGCTGTACTTCGTTGTATGGATAAGCGCCTTGACCAAAGAATGCAGTACGCGTTGAAGCGTGATGTCAGCCGCCACATCAAAACCGAGATTATTGGTAGCTCAGATAAGACCAAACAACTTAAGCTTCTGATTAGCCAATTTGCTCCGTCAAGAGCGTCCGTGTTAGTAGAAGGTGAGTCTGGTACCGGTAAAGAATTGGTTGCACGTGGTGTTCATGAAGCCAGTAAACGAACTGGGCCATTTGTCCCAATCAACTGTGGTGCGATTGCTCCAGAACTTCTTGAAAGTGAATTATTTGGCCACACCTCCGGTGCCTTTACTGGTGCGAAGAAGAGTAGAGAAGGTTTATTCAGAGTGGCTAATGGCGGTACGCTATTCCTTGATGAAATTGGCGAAATGCCACTGCCTATGCAAGCTGCACTGCTGCGAGTGCTCGAGCAACGTACCATTCGCCCCATCGGTAGCGAGAAAGAGATATCCGTAGACGTTCGTGTTGTCGCGGCAACCAACAGGAATCTTCAGGAAGAGGTCGAGAAAGGGCACTTCCGCCGCGACCTATTTTACCGACTCAATGTACTTAAGATTGATGTGACTCCGTTACGCGAACGACCATCCGATCTGATTGAGCTTGTTCCATATTTTACGCGCCTTTTATCGAGTGAATTAGGTATGCCGATACCTAATTGGGCACATGAAGATATCTTAGCGATGAATGAATACGAATGGCCGGGCAATATTCGCGAGCTTAAAAACCTCGTGGAGCGCTGCATTCTGTTAGACAAACCACCAGCTCACTATTGGCGAGAGATAAATGGCGACCCGGCACCTGCGAGCATTTCAGTGACGGTGTCACATGGTGCTGAAGTGCCGAACTTGAATACAACGGACGCTGCTGAAGGCTATCCAAACACTTGGACACTTAAAGAAGTGGAGAAAGCACATATCGAACAGCTTGTGAGTTTTCACGATGGTAATAAGTCTGCAGCGGCAAGAGACCTTGGCGTTGCTCGTAAAACCTTAGAACGCAAATACAAAGACTGGAACACAGAAGGCTCAGAATATGCCGATTAGACGTCAGTGGTGGGCAAAGTGGGCGTTCCGCTTCAAAACCATGGTGCGCTACCGTTTACTGTTTCTCACGTCAGCACCGATCTTTCTTACACTGTGCGCGCTCGTTGCGATCACCTTTTATTGGTCTGTTCACTATACGTGGCAAGGCGCTTTGATCGATGTTGATGAACGTCTCGACGTCGCAGACAACAGTATTCATCTGATTCAAAACCAACAAGCTTATAACGTGCGCGCATTTGCTGAGTCTTACAACTTTCGAATGAAGCTTGCGAACGACGTGCCTCAAGATGAACTCATTCGTTGGGTCTCAGAGAATAAGTCACGATACGAGCTCGATTTTTTACGCTGGCGCAGCGTAGAAAGCATGGAAAAGAAGCTTGAATATCTGAATCTCACACATAAATCATCGTTTTTCAGTGTGTTAGACAGTAGTGAACTCGATTACTTAGATCGTGATCTTGCAAAAAAGGCAGATGTTCCGATGCTTAATGGTCATGATGTTGAAACACGTGGCTTGGTTAGCCGTACTATCGTATCTATTAAAGATAAACATGATCATGTGATCGGCTTTCTTGATGGCGGGATCTTGTTGAATAACAGCACTCAGTTGGTCGATCAAATCAGCAACCTGATCTATCCGCAGAGAGAGGGCTTCAACCGCCATGTAGGAACCGTCACCGTATTTCTTGACGACCTTCGTGTGAGCACTAACGTGCCATTAAGCAGTGAAGACAGTGCAGGGCGTGCAATTGGTACGCGAGTTTCTCACGAGGTTCACTCTAAAGTCTTAAACGAGGGCAAAGAGTGGCTCGACAGAGCATATGTATACGATGCATGGTACATAACAGCTTATCAACCAATTCACGACCAGTTTGGCAACGTGATCGGCATGCTATATACCGGTTACCTAATCTGGCCGCTCATTGAAACCTACCTGACTAACCTTGGCGAAATCAGCATTACTATCGTTCTGTTGTTGATGGTTTCAGGTTTGATCGTTCACAGAGGTGCGCGCGACCTTTTCAACCCTATCGAACGCATTCATAAAGTGGTGAAGCTAGTACAGATGGGGCAAGACAAGCGAATTGGTACGTTAGGACTGGATGATCAACATGAGCTTACCTTACTTGCTAAACAATTCGACAAGATGTTGGATCTACTGCATGAGCGCAATCAAGAGATTCAACAAGCGGCGTTAGAACTCGAGTGTAAAGTCCATTCTCGCACCGCTAGTTTGAAAGAGAAAACCGAAGAACTCGAGCTGCATATCAAGCTGCTAAACCAAGCCAGAGATAAGCTGGTGGTCAATGAGAAACTGGCAGCGCTCGGTGAGCTAACCGCAGGTATTGCTCACGAGATCAACAATCCAACAGCGGTAATCCTTGGCAACGTTGAGTTGATGAAATTTGAACTAGGGGATGACGTAAGCCGTGTCGAAGAAGAAGTCCATGCCATCATGGAGCAAATCGACCGAATTCGAAATATTACGCGAAGCTTGCTGCAATACAGCCGACACGGTGGCGTGCAGGATGAGATCACGTGGCAACACATCAACCCGATCGTCGATGAAAGTATCACGCTCGTGAAAACTGGGGCGAAAAAGCGCGGCATGGTTTACGTTTCGAACTTAAACGCTAAAACATCGGTTGAAGTAAATCGAAACCAACTGCTGCAGATTCTGGTCAACCTACAAATGAATGCGATTCATGCGATGGACGGGCAGGGAACATTAACGATTTCGAGTGAAGATTGGGTTGAGAACGGCGTATCTCATGGTGCTATCGTACATGTTGAAGACGAAGGTTGTGGCATCAAAGAAGAGCAGTTAAAACGAATCTTCTCACCATTCTATACAACGAAACGCGACGGTACTGGCTTAGGCTTATCCGTATCTCAAAGTATCTTAAGTCAAATTGGTGGCGAGATACGCGTAGAATCAGAAGTGGGTAAAGGAAGCCGCTTTAGTATCTACCTTCAGCAAAAAGCGACACCACAGTTATTGGTGTCTAACCTCTAAACCTGCTACGGCTATCGTTCGATGGTTGTCCTAGCTCGCTTGGGCTGTTGTTTTTACATTCAGCCCAAGCACGAAAATCCCGCACTACTAAATTATCACCAATCAAACCTCAACCTCTGCCTGTTTGACCTATACCTCTTTTTGGTTATGTAACACAGTGTATATTTAGCGTTCTTGATGCATATCATCTGAACTGTACGAAATTTTGATAACTTGTCGAAAATCCATAATCAAAACAAATATTAAAGTCAGTCAGCTATGAAATTAAGTAACTTATCTATCAAGTCAAAACTCGCCTCAATTGTCGTTCTATCGGTTGTACTGCTAGTAATGGCATCTACATTTAACCTCATGCAGCAAAGAGCCAGCTCTATGGAAGAGCGGCAAGATAAGCTCAGTGCTCAAGTTGAAACCGCCGTAAGCTTAGCCGGCTATTACTACAGCCACCGTAGTGCGCTAGGTGAAGAAGTCGCAAAGGAGCGAGCGCTGCAAGCCATTAAGACGCTTCGTTATGACAACACCAATTACTTCTGGATTCTTAACCAGCAGCTCAACATTATTAGTCATCCGCTCAAACCAGAACTTAATGGTACTAACGCGGGTAATTTGAAAGACGGAGCAGGAAAGCACCATTGGCGTGAAATGGTGACGATTTCACGCTCTCCTCAAGAGAAAGGCTTTCTCGATTACCAGTGGATGAGCCCTCAAGGTGAGCTCAAAGATAAAATCTCTTACGTACAACTCTTCCCAGAATGGAACTGGATTATTGGCTCAGGAATACTGGTCGCTGATATTCAAGAGGCTTTCTACGCATTAGCACTTAAAGAAGGCATGGTCGCGGTTGTTTTATCAGGCTTACTGTTTGCGATGGGTTATGCGATTTCAAATAACATAATCGTCCCTCTTAACAAGCTTATCGACAACACGCATAAGATTGCCGATGGTGACCTTCGTGTTCGTATGAATATGACACGTAAAGATGAGTTGGGCGATATGAGCCACCAGATCGACACCATGCTCGACAAACTGCAAACAACGCTTCGTACAGCAAACGAGTCTGCAGATCTGTCGAGTAATATGGCAAGTCATATCGCTCAGGCCAGTGAAGAGGCAGCAACCAGTGTGAATTCGCAACATGCGCAGCTTGAACTGTTATCGACAGCAATGACAGAGATGAGCGCGACCATTTCAGATGTCGCGATGAATGCAGAAAACACCGCTGCGAGTACCAACAAAGTGGTCGATCACGCTAACCAAAATGATGAAAACATGAAGGTTACGGCAACGACGATATCTCAAGTATCTGAGAACATTTCAACTGCAAATAACTTGGTCAGAGATCTTCAATCTGGTGTTACAGAGATAAGCCAAGTGGTTGGGGTAATTCGCGATGTATCAGAACAAACCAATTTACTGGCACTCAACGCTGCGATTGAAGCAGCACGCGCAGGGGAACAAGGGCGCGGTTTTGCTGTAGTTGCTGATGAAGTTCGTAACCTAGCAAGTCGCACGCAGAACTCTACCAACGAAGTGCAATCGACCATTGAGAAGCTAACACAACAAGCTGAACGTACATTTAATGCTATGCAAAGTAGCAATGAGAAAGTGGACCACAGCGTGGTTGCATCTAACGAGACACGCCAGCAACTCGATGTAATTGTGAATGAGCTACACAACGCCAACGATATGGTTTCGCAAATTGCTGCAGCATCCGAGCAGCAGAGCACAGTAGCAACAGAGATGAGTGAGAGTGTCACTGGTATTCACTTGGCCGCTAACGAAGTACTACAGGCTTCACAATCGTTGGCTGAAGACAGTCAGAAGATGGCAAACACCACTGAACATCTCACTGAACAGTTGAAGTACTTTAAGGTTTAGTTCAATTAACCAAGCCGGAAAGACAACAGCGTTAAATAGGCGGAAACCATAAAAAACCACCTCCGATTCTTATTCAAGTGCGGAGGTGCTTTTGTTTCTATCAATCTAGCGATCAATCTAAAAATTAAGAGTGGGCAGCCACTGAGATTTTAGGTGGGTTGATGCTGTGTTTCTTAAACTCTTTCATGACACGAAGCGTAATATCTGTCTCGAATAGTTTCTCATAGGCTGTATCGACCACATAAGCCTTACAGGTTAACTGTATTGCTAGGTAGTTGTCAGTAATGGTCTGTTTCACCAATACCGTCACAGGCTTAGGTAGGTGGATGTAACGGCTTGATGAGGCCGCTTCCTGAATTAGATCACGGGCGAGGGTAATGTCCTCATCCATACCGACATAAAACGGGATCACCACCTGCATATCCAACGCCCCATAGTTACCACTGGTGGTCACTTCGTTTAGGAACTTGTTGTTTGGAATCGTAATGATGTCGTCGTTCAAAGTTCTCATACGTACTGAGCGTAAGCCGATAGTAATAATGTCACCATAGTTACCTTCGAACGTGACACGGTCACCTACTTGGAATGGTCTATCAATCATTACGGTGATACCCGCGATGAAAGAGGCCGCCAAGTCTTTAAGCGCAAAGCCGACCGACACCGCTAGGGTACCGCCAATCAGAGCCAAGATTTGGTCGTTGATGCGGAAACTCATCATGAACACGATAAGACCAGTGCTCACGTAAATGAAGAATTGCATGAACGATTGAAGCTTTTGCAGCAGCATTCGATATTGCACGAATTGGCTACCAAAGCTCGTCACCATTGAGTTAATGAACTTCAATAACAACCACATCGCTGCAATGACGATGATAGAGAAGAACACGCCACTCCAACGAACCAAACTCGCAATCTTAGAAATGTTTTCTACATTGGCTAACTCTTCTGTCGCGTAAGTCGGGAAACTTACCGCCGTCGCAAAGCCAACAAGTAATAGGACAAATAACTTCTTCATTTTACTTCACCAATAAATGTTGACGGTCGAGAACGTTAGTAATGTGACGGAACCAGTGATCAGAGATTCTTGCCTTATCTTCATTCCAACCAATGTAACCACGGCTCTCAAAGTAGCGAAGAATACCAGTGATTTCGGCAATACTTAGCTGAGTACATTCTGATAGCACCTCGGTAGACGCAATTTCTAACTGAACGATAGAGCGAAGGACCGCCAGCATAGGTTTTGGCATGTTCTCTAGTTCTTGCGCTTCTGGAACATGGAACAGCCTTACTACCGCTTGGTCTGTCTCTTTGTTTCTGTTCAAAGAGAGACGGAAGAAGCGCAGTGCAACGGTCGGGTTACCATCTGAGTAGTGCCACAAGATACGATAGAAACCTTGGCGTGCGCGTTCTTCTTCGCTCATGTCATCTTGATCCCACTGCTTTGGTACCACTAAACCATCAAATGATAATGGCTTCTCAAGTTCAGTATTAATGCGGCTGCTTAGCAACTCACCAACTTGTTTCTCTGTCCAACGCGGAAGGAAGCAAACCAAATCAAATAACAGACGCTCGCCACGAGCTCGATCGACAAATCGCCAGCTAGACTTAGCAATCGACATCACGATTCTGTGGTTCTTCTTCGAACGACGCAGTAAGTTAGTCAATCGAATCAGATCTGAAAGACCACCAACCATTGGTTTAACTAGGCGTTGTGCATTATCAATTGCAATCAGATAAGTCGTTTCGCTCTTACGAAGATGTGCCAAGATTTGAATCTCAGTTGCGTCTTCTTCTAAGCCGATGCTTACTGCTAGATGACACAGTAATTCTTGGTAACCCGCGTAAGGGCAACTAACGTAAATTGGTTCTGCATTCGATACCTTATGCAGCAGGGTATACAGAAGTGTTGTTGCACCCACGCCACGTTCACCCGACACGATACAAATCGCTGGACTGTCAGACATAAGATAACGAGACAGTTGTTTTACTTCGTCGCCTGCATAGTCAATCAGCTCGCTGTCGATGGATCCAGGTAGAATGTATTCGTATGTCTGATCGCCTTTAATACGCACTAAGTTTTTCTGATTCTTATCAAGGTCAGACTGCTTAGCCACTTCAATCCTAAACAGGTAAGCCAGTGCTTGACTGAATACTGTGTAGTTCGAAAGCAGCGACATGATGCGATGCTGGAAGTGATAAACACTCAACCAAGCAATACCAAGCGCAGTCGCGATGATATTAAGTAAAAAGGTATCTTGGCGATTCACGGCCCAGTTAACCCACACTGGGCGATCAGAGATATGTTCTAGGCTATTGAATACCTTCGCTCTCCATAATCGAAGTACCGAGATGGTCACCAACACAAACCAAAAGAATAGAACGCTGTAAATCCAACTGTAGATGGTGCCTCTACCCAGCGTGATGCTAGAGATTTGCAGAATCACACCAGCAACAATGAAACTCCATACGTAACGGCGAATCGTTGAAAGGCGTAGCGCAATGACTTCTTTGTTTGAGGTACGTCCCATGCGGTATGCAAACTCAAGAATGAAGCTGATTGCGATAGAGCCACCTAAAATCCACCACGTGAAGATCTCAAGGAATATCAGATGTTGCAGGCTAGGGATACTTGATAGCACACGCAGAGACAGGGTGATAGCAATTAACCAAGCAATGGCTCTATCCGCACGGCTCACATACCAAATTAGACGAATCAGGAATGGAGGGTTTGGTTTCGCTTCAAGCAGGTTAACGCGAAACAGTTCGATCAACCTTTTACTGTTCGCTAACCACCACACCAGCGCAAAATAGATGAACAGCACTTTTAACGCTGCACCAATCACAGGAACCGGCGAAATAAAAATGTCTTTAATAAGCGCTTTGAAGCTGCGTATTTGGAAATACACCAAGTATTCGACGTTTAGCTTTGTCAGTTCCCACTCTTGCTTGAACTGGGTAACACCGTAAGGACCAAAACCGGTCAAGCGTTCTCTGTTACTTGTGGTGCTTTGCTCCAATAAGTGCTGCTTGCTCACATTCAAACTGTTCAACGTGACGTAGCTAGACTCTACATCGAACCACTGTTTTGGCTCGCTGTTTTCTCGATAAGCCTTGAGTCGTTTATCGAACGTTGCGATTTGCTGATTCTGAACACGCAGCACTTCAGCGAGCAACAGATTTACCTTGCGCTTATCTGACACCTCCATAAAAAGAGGGTCGGGAAGCTCATCGATACGATTAGTCAGATCTTGGGCAATGTCAGAGACCTGAGGTTGTGATTGTAAGTCATATTCCAAGTTGGCATGACTCGGCCATGAGAGCATTGCTAATATGAGGAATAAGAAGCGCGGTAATGAACGCATAAAAGTCTCTTAGAATTATGAGGTTAGGATTACTATAGTTAGATAATCGAGCTTTGTGAAATCTCATGCATTAATGAGGGCGAGTACTTTATCCCCGAATCTTGGTGTTTTGTCATGAAACTGTCAGGCGTTAGACTAGTATTTGTGCATTAGAGGGTGTTGTGAATAGCTATATATAAAGAAGCTTTGGTTGTAACGGGTTGTTATGCGATATATTAAATTATTTATAAGAGATATGTCTTTATATAAGGCGGATTTTACTCAGTGGCTCAACACTTTATATGTTGCACAGTTTAGCTATTTATCGCTATATAAATAGAAATCAAAAATGTGAGTTATCTCAAACTATGATTTAGCTAGGTTATCGCTCACTTATTAGCGGGTAATTGCAATCAATACTTGCAGTTAAAGCCCTGAACAAGTAACGTTGCGGCGTTTTTCACATTAAAAAGGTAAAGGCATTGATCTCCACAGCAAATATCACCCAACAATTCGGCGCTAAGCCACTTTTCGAAAATATTTCAGTTAAGTTCGGCGAAGGTAACCGTTACGGTTTAATCGGCGCGAATGGCTGTGGTAAATCGACGTTCATGAAGATCCTATCTGGTGAACTAGAGCCGACTTCTGGCAATGTAAGCTACGATCCAAACGAGCGCGTAGCTAAGCTAAACCAAGACCAATTTGCTTACGAAGAATTCACGGTAATCGACACGGTTATCATGGGTCACAAAGAGCTATGGGCTATCAAACAAGAGCGTGACCGCATTTACTCTTTGCCAGAAATGAGCGAAGAAGACGGCATGAAGGTAGCTGATCTTGAAGTTCAGTTCGCTGAAATGGACGGTTACATGGCAGAAGCGAAAGCGGGTGAGCTTCTTCTTGCTGTTGGTATTGAAGAATCACAACACTTCGGTCTAATGAGCGAAGTAGCACCTGGTTGGAAACTTCGTGTGCTTCTAGCGCAAGTTCTGTTCGCAGACCCGCATATCATGCTTCTAGACGAACCAACGAACAACCTGGACATGGATACCATCAAGTGGTTGGAAGATACGCTAAACCAACGTAACTGCACAATGATCATCATTTCGCACGACCGTCACTTCCTAAACTCTGTATGTACACATATGGCTGACCTAGATTACGGTGAACTTCGCCTGTTCCCGGGTAACTACGATGAGTACATGACGGCAGCAACTCAAGCGCGTGAACGTCTACTGTCTGACAACGCTAAGAAGAAAGCACAAATTGCTGAACTTCAAACGTTCGTTTCTCGTTTCTCTGCTAACGCATCTAAAGCGAAGCAAGCAACGTCTCGTGCTAAGCAAATCGATAAGATTCAACTTGAAGAAGTGAAAGCTTCTAGCCGTCAAAACCCATTCATTCGTTTTGAACAGTCTAAAGAGCTATTCCGTAACGCACTTGTGGTTGAAAACCTATCTCAAGGCTTCGAAGAAGACCTATTCAACAAGTTCGATGCGATCTTCGAAGTAGGTGAGCGCGTTGCGATCATCGGTGAGAACGGTGTGGGTAAAACAACACTACTGAACACATTAGCTGGCGAACTTGAAGCTCGCACTGGTGGGTACAAGTGGTCTGAAAACTCAAACATCGGTTACTACGCTCAAGACCACGCACATGACTTCGAACAAGACATGAACCTGTTCGATTGGATGAGCCAATGGCGTCAAGAAGGTGAAGACGAGCAGGTGGTTCGTGGCTTCCTAGGTCGTATGCTATTTGGTCAAGACGACATTAAGAAATCAGTTAAGGTAATTTCTGGTGGTGAGCAAGGTCGTATGCTTCTTGGTAAGATCATGATGCACAAGCCAAACATCCTACTTATGGATGAACCAACTAACCACATGGATATGGAATCTATCGAAGCGCTTAACTTGGCTCTTGAGAACTACAAAGGCACATTGTTCTTCGTATCTCACGACCGTGTATTCGTAGACTCTCTAGCAACGCGTATCCTTGAAATCAAAGATGGCAAGATCAACGATTTCCGTGGTACTTACGCTGAGTTCCTAAAAGCACGTGGCTAATCTAGGCTAGTGCTTCGGACAACCGCTGTTTGTAGACATCGATAGTCTGCAGATAACAGAAAGTGTCCTTATAGAATTAAAACGCCCTTATCAGCATAAAGCGATAAGGGCGTTTTTTATTACCTACAGTGTATTCAGAGGTGGTGACAGCCCACAACAAAGTAGGCTACACATCAGTATTTAAACTGAGCCACAATCTTCTCTAGTTTCACACTCACGCTCGATACCTGTTCACTACAACGCACTGATCCTGATACTACGGTATATGTATTACTTGCTAGATGAGCGATGTCGCTAATGTTTCGGTCGATCTCCGCTGATACCATGGATTGTTCTTCTGATGCTGTCGCTATCTGACTGTTAAGGTCGAACATCTCTCCGACTTGAAAGTGGATACCTTCAATCGCATTGACCACATCTTTAGTCTGGAGCTTAACTTGTTCGGTTTGCTCCAAGCTTGCCGACATCTTAGCGACTGTCTTTGCAATGCCGGACGTTAAACCATGGATAGTCGATTCAATTTGATGGGTTGAGTCGTTAGTCATTAAAGAAAGCTCTCTCACTTCAGAGGCGACCACCGCAAAGCCTCGTCCATGATCGCCTGCACGTGCAGCTTCAATCGCCGCGTTAAGCGCGAGTAGGTTAGTTTGTTCAGCAATTCCCTGAATCGTCGTTACCACTTGATTGATTTCACGGCTCTGTTCTTCAAGCTGCACGATTAAATCTTGCGACTCTGCAATGTTCTCGACTAACACATTGATACTCGTATCTGTTAAGTGTGTTTCTTGTAATGCTTGATGGGCGTTATCTTTAATTTTCTCTGCATTAGTTGCGGCATTTTCTATATTGGCTGATACCTCGTTACTGGTCATCACCAGTTCGTTCACTGCCGTCGCGACGGACTCCGATTGTTGTTTCTGTTTCTCAGCATTACTCATGCTTTTGATCGCGGCTTCTTCAGAGCTACATGAACTCTCTGTCAACACTGTCATAACTCCCGACAACTCTTTAATGTTGCCGTGCAGCTTGTTGATGAAGGTATCAAACGAGTGAGCAAGTTGAGCGAGCTCGTCGTTACCTTTAGCGTTCATTCGCACCGTTAAATCACCATCGCCATTTGCAATCGACTCCATCATCACGTTAATCGCTTTGATACGACCCAAGATGTTGCGACCAATGAACACCAATAATAGAGAAAGCAGAGCAACAATGGCGGCGCCAAACAGATGCAACATATTTTGTGTGTGCCTAACTGCCACTGTAATCGCATGGCTTATCTCATTCTGCACTTCTTCAATGGCTTGTTCCGTTTTATGGACATTGCTACGTAAGGCGCCTCTAAGCCCCAACTCTGCAGACAAGCCTAGATTGCTGTTAGCAACCAACAGAGTTTCAACTGCAGCCTTATATTCGGAATAGGCTTGCTCAGTCGCAATCGAGGTTTGGGAGTAGGGTTCAAACTCAACAAGAGCATTGGTTAACGCCGCATTCGTTTCGCTATTAATATGTGCGAGGTAATGGAAGTCTTTTTCGATCAGCTCTAACAACGCAAGTTCCAGTGCCAAGCTTGATTCTGATTCGATTGCTGATTTCAGCGCTGTTCTTTTTCCATCAAGAGCGGCGACAAAGCCCAAAGGTGGGGTTGAACGTTCAATGTCGTTCACTTGATTGACGATCTGGTGGAACTGTTTCTGGTACTGATGAAGGGTATCGGAGATCTTGGTCATTTGCTCGGTCAGGTGAAGTTCGTGCGAGGTGAGAGTTTGGTTCAACGTCACCAATCTTTGATTCAATATGTCGGCGGTTTTATCGAAACGCTCTGCGTATTTTTGATCGTAGCGAGACAAGAAGTCTTTCTCATGTCGCCTAAGCGTTAATAAATCTACTGAGCTTCTGAGGTTTTCGGTCGCAGCGATCTCCAATGATTCCAATTTGTCTAAGCTAAGTTGCTCGTAGACGGCATAGATAAAAACACAAATAAACAGAGTGAGGTTGATTAAAATAAACTTACTGCGAATAGAAAGAGACAGCAGAGGATGCTGAGGTTCCGATGGATTACTCATGGTTAATTCCCTTTAAGCCAGTGACGTTGATATTCATCTTTAATTTGTATTAACAGATTCATTAAATTGACGAATATGTAACTAATAGCTTATTGGGGTGTTAAATCAAGATTTGTTTTAGGAAAAGCTAATTTAAGACATGATACGTGTAGGTTTAGATGGTCTGAAGCGTGAAACCTGTATCGGGAACGAATTGGGATAAAAACTGAAGAATATAAAAAAGGTGCAGCTGATACTGCACCCATAACAAATTAACTAAGCACGAGTTAACTTTACGTTTACTGCTCGCCTTTGACGTCAAAATCTATCTTGTCTGTACCTGTAAACACTTGGAAGCGCAAGCCTTTAGCACGAGCAATCGTTGTTATGCCGAACTTCTGAGCTAAATCTAAGCCCATTTGTGTAACGCCAGAGCGTGACAGTAGAACAGGGATTCCCATCTGCGCTACCTTAATCACCATTTCAGAGGTAAGACGACCTGTGGTGTAGAAGATCTTATCTCCGCCATCTTCTTTGTTGAGCCACATCTCACCCGCAAGGGTATCGACGGCATTGTGACGACCTACATCTTCCACAAACGACAACACTTGGTCATCTTTGCACACCGCACAGCCATGAACCGCACCCGCTTTCTTGTAGGTGTCGTTATAATGAGTCAGCGCTTCTAGAGCCGTATAGATTTCAGATTGCTTAATCTTGGTTTGAGGCACTTGGTAATCTTCCAATTGCTTCATCACGTTGCCATACATGGTACCTTGGCCACAGCCAGACGTTACGGTCTTCTTCTTCAGTGCTTGTTCAAGTTGGCTCGTATCTTCTTTGGTGATAACCGCTGCTGAGCTGGTTTCCCAGTCGATGATGATTGATTCAACGGCTTCTGGATCAGAAAGGAAGCTTTGGTTTTTCAAATAACCCAAGACTAATGCTTCTGGGCGTGAACCCAATGTCATTAGAGTTACGATCTCTTTCCAGTTCAACATAACGGTAAGAGGGCGCTCGCACGCAATTTGTTTCGTTAGCTTTTCGCCATATTCATCAAACACTTCAACTTCGATGGTCTGAAGTGGGTTTTCACTGGTTTTTATTATGTTTGGTTTTACCACAGTCACGTCCTACTTAATGAGATAGCGATTATAAGGGATAAGAAGTTAGGCAAGAGTCATCATACGACTCTTTAGAATACATGCGTTCTCTGTCACTTAGTCAGTCTTAGCTTTAACTCAAGCATTTAGCAATTCTCATTCCAAAATAACGGCTATTCGAGAAAACATGAAGCATTCGATTAAAATAGCGCAAAATATGAGAGTTCACCGAGACTAACTGTCTCAAACCAGCGCGATCGACTAACATTATAAAGGTAACTTTACGACAAACGCACTAAAGACTGAGCAGGACTTAAAATGTATTGGCGTGTTTATTGCTTTGTAGAGGGTATATGATTATGCGAAGTACAAAATGTCCTACGTACGATCAGAATAAAGAAAATCAATTGGGTGCAGTATGTCTGAGATAAAAGAATTCCAAGAACACTATGAAAAAACAGAATCAGCTTGGCCAATAGGTGTCCAAAGAATAGAGAAAGAGATCAAAACTGGCATTTGGGTAACGACTCAATGGGAACTCATCGGTTTTGAATTATCACCTGAAAATGAAACCCCAGACGTATGTTTGCTCCAGTTACACAAAGACGAACGTACCGACTACCGCTTTAATCTAAGCTCTCAGCAACCTAAGCTATTCTTAGTTATGGATAATGTTGACTCCGGTAAACCTATTATTCAATTACTGACAGCGTCACAAACAGTCGCAGGCCAGTACATGGACGGAGATAACCAAGTATTGTCTTACGACATGCCTTTACCGGTACAAGCGTGGATGGAAGCCTTTATCGGTCGTCATGGCGAATTATTAGAAGCAAGACGCAAGAAGCGTAAAGGGGCAGGTCGTTCTAATGGCAACTAACTTTTTTAGCCGTTGGTCTCAACGAAAGCTCGATGAATCGACTGACAAAGCGCTCGAAGCTGAACAGCCTGTTGAAGAAACCTCGGTTACTTCTTCTGAGCCTGCTTCTCAAACACCCACCTCTGCTGAAGGACTTGCACCAAATGAACCAACCTCTATCGAGCCAACTAATGCTTTAGAAGAGTCTGCTGACACTAAAGAGTCGGCATCAGAGGCGACTGAAGAGCTGTCTATGGCTCAATTATTGGTATCAGAAGCATCAGAAAGCGTAAAAAAAGCCGCATTGCGTAAATTATTTCTCTCAGAAGAGTTTAACGTACGTGATGGCTTAGACGATTACGATGACGATTATAGTAATCTTAAGTCACTTTCTGAAGATGTCGCTGAAAGCTTACGTGATTGGGTAAAAGAGAAGGCAGAAGAAGAAACGTCAAGCGAAGAAGAGCAAGTCACTGAAAATAAAGAAGAAGTTTCAGTTAACAACGCTGAAGACACGGAATCAGATCTTGTTGAAAGTGACGAAATTACGGGACAACAAAAAGGACTGTGTAGAAACACAGTATCGAATAATTTCGACACCGATGTTATCGAAAATGACCCAAAAGAGGTGGGACAAAATATACCACACAAAGAATAGGTACATTTTGACTAAACACTCAATGAACCGCTTGCGACAAAATGTCCCAAGCGGTTTTTTTATTATCAAAATCGATTTAAATTTAATCTAATCCATTGAAAATATTGAATTATTAAATTGGCACGGCATTTGCTAAAACTAGTCCATTATCGACTTTTTTGTAGATAACTCGCGTAAACTTGACGAGTAAATGAATAGTTAACGAGACCATACGTTGTTAACTGAATACTCAGCAAGTTCTCCAACGCTAACTACAATGAAGATTGAACAGATTATCCATATCCAAAAATGGAACTGAGCAATGCTTAAACAATTATTAGAACAAGCAACTTCAAATAACGCAAAGGCGAGACTGTATGCGTTTGAGAATACCGTTGAGTTAACAAACCTAATTCCACCGACAGTAAGTTATGAAAGTGGTGGTAATACGCTAATTATTGGTCCAACTGCGATCATTGAAAGTGCTGCGGCTCAATTGCCTCAGTTAACAAGCCTGACACTACTTTCAACAGACGGTGCGAAAGCGAAAAATGCTGAGTCAGAGCTTTACTACGCAAATGCTGTTCAGGTTTCTGGATTCCTTGGTACGTTCGAAGTTCTAATCGAGAACAAAGGCCTAACCAATAACCTTGCGAAAGTAGCAATCAATCATGACTGTTTTGATGTGGTTTTGGATTTATGTCTGAATAGCTGCATGACAGAAGAAGTGCCAGTTCCTGGTTATTACCCGGTAGGGCGCGGTTATCCAAAGCTGGCTGAAGCGTTAGAAGAGATTCCTACGTTAATGGGCACGTTTGATAAGCCTAAGTTCTTCCGTTTGGATACAGACCTATGTGCACACAGTTCTCGTGGTGTTAAAGGTTGTGAGCGTTGTGTTGATGCTTGTCCTGCTGGCGCACTTTCAAGTGAAGGCTCTGATAAGACGGGTCACAAGATTGAGATCAACCCTTATCTATGCCAAGGCGTAGGTACTTGTGCAACGAGCTGTCCGACAGAAGCTATCTCTTACGCATTGCCTAATCCTGATGATACTCAAAAATTCATTGAACGTACGCTAGCTAACTACGAGCAAGCGGGCGGTTTGGACCCAATTGTGCTTATCTGTAGTTCACGTCATGAAACCTACAATGTGATGGCTCTTAAAGCGCTACCAGATAACGTGATTCCTATTGTTGTCGAAGAGTTGCCATCTATTGGTATCGATACTTGGTTTGCAGCATTGGTTAATGGTGCGACTCAAGTTCTGTTTGCAGCATCTCGCTTTATGCCAGAAACGATCATTCGTGTTCTGAATAACGAAGTAGGGATTGCTCAAGAACTACTAGACCAAATCGGTATTCCGAAAGAAACCATCGATATTCTGTACTTAGAATCTCTACGTGAAGGTCCTCCAACACTTTGTGTGGATTCGTTCGACCTTGCACTTGGCGATCTTCAAGGTAATAAGCGTCAACGTCTATTCACAGCACTTGATGCAATGTCTTCAGCTCGTATTCCTGTTGAGAATATTGTTGAGCTTCCGTCAAACGCTCCATACGGAAACGTTTCGTGTGATAGCAAAGATTGTACGTTGTGTATGAGTTGTGTGGCTGTATGTCCAACACGTGCACTTCATACCGACGGAGCTTCTCCATCTCTTAAGTTTGTAGAACAAGACTGTATTCAATGTGGCCTGTGTGAGAAGGCATGTCCTGAAAATGTTCTGACTCTTACGCCTCGTATGAACTGGGTGAAAGAAGAGCGTCAGAAAGCGGTTGTGATTCATGAAGAGAAAGCAGCTGAATGTGTACGTTGCCATAAACCATTTGCGCCTCAGTCTATGATTGACATGCTACAGAACAAGTTACGCGGTCACTCTCACTTTTCAGATGAAGCAGCGATTAATCGTATTGCTATGTGTGAAGACTGCCGTGTAGTGGATATGTTTGATTCAATGGCTCAAGACCCATTGAAACAATTGAAATACTAGGAGTTAGCCTTGGAAACGAATTTGGATCAGGCACAAGAACAGACACTAAGAACTGAGATTTATTTAGTTCTATCTGCACTGTTTCGTAGCGCACCTTCTGAAGAGGTGATCGACTTTCTAAAAACGCTCGATATTGAATCGTCAGAAAGCGCAATGCAGAAAGCTTGGATTGCCATTCAACAAGCAGCAACAGAATCAAACCGCGAAGCACTGGAAGATGAATATCAAGACTTGTTCATCGGCATTGGTCGCGGAGAGGTCGTTCCATTTGGTTCTTGGCATCGCACGGGCGCCATGATGGAAAAACCATTGGCTGACATTCGTCATGATTTAGAGCTTTTAGGCATTGAACGTGATGATCAAGTGAAAGAGCCAGAAGACCACATCGCAGCGCTTTGTGAAGTGATGGCGATGCTAACGGCTGAGGAAGAAGCACTGCAACAAGCGGTATTCAATAAGCACCTTGGTCCTTGGTTTAACTCTTTCACGCGTCAGCTTGCAGGTGCAGAAAGCGCGAACTTCTACAAATCGGCCGCTCAGCTTTGTGAAGCATTCTTAACGTTAGAACAAGTGCGTTTTAGCGTGAATACAAAAAGCAGTAAGCACAAATTAAAGATTGATGTGAAAAACGTCACTGATTACGAGTAATCGAGCAGTACGCGATTATATCGATAGAGGGGCATTAAGCCTCCAAAAAAAGATCTACCGTAAGGTAAGGAAGCAATGATGAAAGATAATAAAGATATAAACACAAGCCGTAGGGATCTACTCAAAGGCTTGACGACTGCAGCCGTTGCTGGTGCCGTTGTCGCAGGTACAACTAAAGTGGCAACCGCTTCAGAAACTGTTGAAATTTCGAAAGAAGACGTGAAGAAGACTGGCTATCGTGAAACGCAACACATTCGCGATTACTACGACACACTTTAGGAGATAACGGATGAAACTTGTCAAACGCTCCGATAGTGTGAGCAAAGAAACCAATCAGCTAGGTGTGTCTCGACGTGCCTTCATGAAAAATACTTCATTAGCTGCTGGTGGCGCAGTCGTAGGCGCAAGTCTATTTGCACCAGGCATGATGAAGAAAGCACAGGCTAAATCAGTCGACCCAGAAGCGAAAACAGAAGTAAAACGTACTATCTGTTCTCACTGTTCTGTGGGCTGTGGTATCTACGCTGAAGTTCAAAACGGTGTTTGGACAGGTCAAGAGCCTGCGTTCGATCACCCATTCAACGCTGGTGGACACTGTGCGAAAGGTGCAGCACTTCGTGAGCACGGCCACGGTGAACGTCGTCTTAAGTACCCAATGAAATTGGAAGGCGGTAAGTGGAAGAAGCTTTCTTGGGAACAAGCGATTGAAGAGATCGGTGACAAAGCGCTAGAACTTCGTAAAGAGTCTGGTCCTGATTCAGTTTACTTCCTAGGTAGTGCGAAACACAGTAACGAGCAAGCTTACGCATTCCGTAAGATGGCGTCGCTTTGGGGCACGAACAACGTCGACCACCAAGCACGTATTTGTCACTCAACCACAGTAGCCGGTGTTGCGAACACTTGGGGTTACGGTGCAATGACAAACTCGTTCAATGACATGCACAACTGTAAATCGATGCTGTTCATTGGTTCAAACCCAGCAGAAGCTCACCCAGTAGCGATGCAACACATCTTGATCGCGAAAGAGAAGAACAACTGTAAGATCGTTGTTGCGGATCCTCGTCGTACGCGTACTGCTGCGAAATCAGATCACTACGTTTCTCTTCGTCCAGGTTCTGACGTTGCGTTTATCTGGGGTGTGTTATGGCACGTCTTTGCAAACCAATGGGAAGACAAAGAGTTCATTAAACAACGTGTATTCGGCATGGACGAGATCCGTGAAGAAGTAGCGAAATGGAGCCCAGCAGAAGTTGAACGTGTAACTGGTGTTAGTGAAAAAGACGTATACCACACAGCGAAACTACTTTCTGAAAACCGTCCGGGTTGTATCGTTTGGTGTATGGGTGGTACTCAGCACACGACTGGTAACAACAACACACGTGCTTACTGTGTACTTGAGCTTGCGCTAGGTAACATCGGTAAATCAGGCGGCGGTGCAAACATCTTCCGTGGTCACGATAACGTACAGGGCGCAACTGACCTTGGCGTACTTTCTGACACACTTCCAGGCTACTACGGCTTGTCTGAAGGTTCTTGGCGTCACTGGTCAAAAGTTTGGGATATCGACTTTGACTGGGTTAAAGGCCGTTTCGACGACAACGCATACGGTGGTCAAAAACCAATGAACAGTGCAGGTATTCCTGTATCTCGTTGGGTTGATGGCGTACTTGAAGACAAAGACAAGATTCGTCAACGCGAAAACATCCGCGCGATGTTCTACTGGGGTCACGCAGTGAACTCTCAGACGCGTGGTCCAGAGATGAAGAAGGCGATGCAGAAGCTGGATATGATGGTTATTGTTGACCCATACCCAACGGTTGCAGCGGTAATGAACGATCGTACAGACGGCGTTTACCTGCTACCAGCAACGACTCAATTTGAAACCTACGGCAGTGTAACGGCGTCAAACCGTTCTCTACAATGGCGTGACAAAGTCGTTGAGCCTCTGTTCGAATCTAAACCTGACCACGAAATCATGTACCTGCTTTCTAAGAAGCTTGGTTTCTCTGATCAGCTGTTCAAGAACATTCGTGTTGAGAACAACCAACCTCTGATTGAAGACATTACACGTGAATTCAACAAAGGTATGTGGACGATTGGTTACACAGGTCAAAGCCCTGAACGCTTGAAAGAGCACCAACAGAACTGGCATACGTTCCACAAAACGTCTCTAGAAGCAGAAGGCGGTCCAGCAAATGGCGAGACTTACGGTCTACCTTGGCCATGTTGGGGCACACCAGAGATGAAACACCCTGGTACACACATCCTTTACGATACCTCTAAGACGGTTGCTGAAGGTGGTGGTAACTTCCGTACTCGTTTCGGTGTTGAGTTTGAAGGTCAAAGCCTGTTGGCAGAAGACAGCTACTCGAAAGGCTGTGAGATCAAAGACGGCTACCCAGAGTTCAGTGACAAACTACTGAAACAACTGGGTTGGTGGGATGATCTAACTGCAGAAGAGAAAGCGGCTGCTGAAGGCAAAAACTGGAAGACTGACGTTTCAGGTGGTATCCAACGTGTGGCAATTAAACACGGCTGTATCCCATTTGGTAATGCGAAAGCACGTGCGATTGTTTGGACATTCCCAGACCGTGTACCACTGCACCGTGAGCCACTTTACACGCCACGTCGCGACCTAGTTGCTGATTACCCAACGTGGGACGACAAAGAAGCTATCTTCCGTGTTCCTACGCTTTACAAGTCGATTCAAGAGCAAGACAAATCTGGCGAATACCCGATTATCCTGACCTCTGGTCGTTTGGTTGAGTACGAAGGTGGTGGTGAAGAAACCCGTTCTAACCCTTGGCTAGCAGAACTACAGCAAGAGATGTTTGTTGAAGTGAACCCGAAAGATGCAAACGACATCGGCTTTAAAGACGGTGACGATGTTTGGGTTGAGGGTGCAGAGAAGGGCCGTATTAAGGTGAAAGCGATGGTTACACGTCGTGTGAAACCGGGTCTGGCATTCATCCCATTCCACTTCGGTGGTAAGTTCCAAGGCGAAGATTTGCGTTCTAAATACCCAGAAGGCACTGATCCTTACGTTATTGGTGAAGCTGCTAACACAGCAACCACTTATGGTTACGACCCTGTCACCTTGATGCAGGAAACGAAAGTAACCCTTTGTAATATTCGTAAAGCGTAAGGAGTCTTAAAATGGCTAGAATGAAATTTCTTTGTGACACCAAGCGTTGTATCGAATGTAACGGTTGTGTCACTGCATGTAAGAATGAAAATGATGATGCTCTGGAATGGGGTATTCAACGTCGTCGCGTTGTGACATTGAACGATGGCGAACCGGGTGAAAACTCAATCTCAGTAGCGTGTATGCACTGTACTGATGCACCATGTATGGCAGTGTGTCCTGCAGACTGTTTTGAACATACAGAAGACGGCATCGTGCTTCACAACAAAGATCTTTGTATCGGTTGTGGTTACTGCTTGTTTGCTTGTCCGTTTGGCGCACCTCAATTCCCTAAACAGGAAGCATTTGGTGAGCGCGGTAAGATGGACAAATGTACCTTCTGTGCTGGCGGCCCAGAAACAGAGCCAGGTTCTGTAGAAGAGCGTCAGAAGTACGGTGCGAACCGTATTGCTGAAGGTAAGCTTCCAATGTGTGCTTCACTATGTTCTACCAAAGCACTGCTTGCGGGTGACGCAGAGAAGGTTTCTGATGTTTTCCGTCAGCGTGTTGTTGAACGTGGTGCGAAAGGCGCGGGTTGGACAGACGGTAATGACCTGTCTTACGACGCAACTAAGAGCTAAGTAGGAGAGACATATGCTTACAATGTTTAAGCGTCTCTTCCTTGTTGTGCTGCCAATGTTGGCAGCACTAACAATGCTTTCTCCTATGAGTCATGCATCTGAGACGAACTCATCACAAACTCAAGCAAGCTCAGCTGAAAGAGAAGTGGTTCAACTTGCTGGTGCGGATTACTGGCGACAAGTTAGAGATGGACAATCAGGTTACACCACATCTCAGTCTCCTGAGCATGGCGTACTCATCAGTACTCCAGGTCAAACTTGGTACATACTAAAAGAGAAGTGGATGTCACCAGCCGGTGCCGTGGCTATCTTTGGCAGTATTGCTTTTGTCACTCTGATGTACTTTGTGATTGGCCCGCTAATGCTAAGTGCACCAAGAACAGGCAGTAAGATCAAACGTTGGTCTCGACTTGACCGTGCATTGCACTGGAGCATGGCGTTTACCTTCTTAACACTGGCGTTCAGTGGTTTGATGTTGGTTTACGGTAAACACTTCTTGAAACCATACATCCCAACGGATCTATGGGGCTTCATCGTTCTACTGGCTAAGCAATACCATAACTACATCGGCCCAATTTTCTATGTGCTGTTGATGGCTGTTCTTATCAAGTGGTGGCGCAAGTCGATCTTTAAGAAAGTGGATATCCAGTGGTTCTTGAAACTTGGCGGTATGGTAGGGAAGCATAAAGGTTCTCACCCGTCTGCAGAGTTCTCAAATGCCGGTGAAAAAGCGCTGTTTTGGCTACTTATCGTTATGGGTAGTGTCGCTGCAATCAGTGGTTTGGTATTGGACTTCCCAATCTTTGGTCAAACTCGCCGTGATATGGAGCTTTCAAACTTAGTTCATATGTTGGCAGCTCTGATCCTTATCTGTGGTTTTGTGTTCCATATCTATATCGGCCTGTTCGGTATGGAAGGCGCACTAGAAGGCATGGTAACCGGTGAAGTTGATGAAACCTGGGCGAAAGAGCACCATGACCTTTGGTACAACGAAGTAATGGAACAAGAGAAAAACGGTGTTGAACAAAACGCTAATGTCGCAACAGAGAAGAGTGAAGAGGTGAATAAGAATGAACAAACCTCATAAAGGTATTTGGGTTGCTTACATCCTAAGCTGTTTCACACCATTTACTTGTCTTATCTCTGGTGTGATTGCAATTATCTACGCGGGCTATCGTTTGGATAAAGGCGAAGACGGCGAAGTCGTTGATACGCATTACTATGGCTTAATCCGCTCGTTCTTCTTGAACCTAACCTTCTTTGTGGTTCTTATCGTAACGGTAGCAACCTCAAACGGCGTGTTAATCGGCGTGAACGATTACTGGTATCAAAACCATATTATCGATGATATCGCTTACTACATTCCGTACGTAGGTATTTTGTTTGGTGGTATCGCTATTGTGGTTTGGTTTATCCGTATGTATCAAGGTATGCAACGTTTAAGTCAAAACTTACCGCAAAACCCGTCTACAGGACCAAACCTGTAACGCCAGTGCATTAGCTAAAGCTTGCAAGCAAAGCCCAGTGATCGATTCACTGGGCTTTTTGTTTTAAGCCTCTCGAACCGTAAATAGTCGCAGCCACTCTCTGGTTCAGAACCTAATTATTGACCGCTTCAATATGGTGCAACTCCCTCATTTGGTGCAATTGTCGCTGTGATTTTTTCGATTTTCAAGATCCATAAAAGTGCACCTAAATATTTAGTCAATAATAATCAGTAATTTAAAAATAAAATCTGTTGCACGAAAATTACCCTTCGCACTTGGAACACATCTTGCCTTCACTGTTGAGTCTTTAATTAATTACAACATTGGATCGCACGATATCAGTGCAAATCAGATAAAGCGAAGGAGAATGCTTTAATGAGTGAAACGGTGACTCAAGTTCATAGTGCATTACAAACCCTTACCCAAAGTTCAGATACTTTATTCCTCTTACTCGGCGCGATCATGGTCTTCTTGATGCACGCTGGCTTTGCTTTTCTCGAAGTCGGTACTGTGCGAAAGAAGAACCAAGTCAACGCGCTGGTTAAGATCCTTTCAGACTTTGGTGTCTCCGCCATCGCTTATTTCTTTATCGGTTATTGGGTGGCTTACGGCGCGCACTTTTTTGCCGACGCAGAAACATTGTCCCAAGGTAATGGGTACGAATTGGTTAAGTTCTTTTTCCTAATGACCTTTGCAGCAGCAATACCTGCAATAGTTTCTGGTGGTATCGCGGAACGTGCGCGTTTCTATCCAATCCTAATTGCAACATTATTTACCGTTGGTTTCGTCTACCCATTTTTCGAAGGCATCATTTGGAACGGTAACTTTGGCTTCCAAGATTGGCTAGAAGGTCAATTTGGTTATGGATTCCATGACTTTGCGGGTTCTGTCGTGGTTCACGGCGTTGGCGGTTGGATCGCTTTGGTTGCAGTTTACTTCTTAGGAATGCGTAAAGGCCGCATTCGTGCAGGTAAACATACCAACTTCGCACCATCGAACATTCCTTTCCTAGCATTGGGCGCGTGGATCTTATGTGTCGGTTGGTTTGGGTTTAACGTAATGTCAGCACAGGCTATCAACGGTATTAGTGGCTTGGTAGCGATGAACTCACTGATGGCAATGGTCGGTGGTATTCTTGCCGCTCTTGTTGCAGGTAAAAATGACCCAGGCTTCATTCACAATGGTCCTTTGGCTGGCTTAGTAGCAATTTGTGCAGGGTCAGACTTAATGCACCCATTAGGCGCTCTGATTACTGGCGGCGTGGCGGGCGCTTTGTTTGTTTACCTATTTACTTACATGCAAAACAAAACACAGATTGATGATGTATTGGGTGTATGGCCTCTACACGGCGTATGTGGCGCCTGGGGTGGTATTGCTGCAGGTATCTTCGGCCAACAAGTTTTTTGGGGCCTAGGCGGCGTAAGCTTTGCCTCTCAGGTAGTTGGTACAGTAGCAGGTGTTGCTGTTGCTCTCATCGGCGCGTTAATCGTATACGGCGTATTGAGCAAAATGACAGGGTTGCGCTTAAACGAAGAAGACGAGTTCAACGGTGCGGATCTTTCAATCCATAAGATCTCTTCTATCAATGAAGACTAGCTTTTATGGGTTGTGTGATTTTTAAATCACTATAAGTAAATTACCTTTGAATCATTACTAAGCGGCTCCGGCCGCTTTTTTGCATTTATCGAAATCAGTGTGAGTGTGTTTTTGAGAAGAGAAGGCAAACGACAAGCGAGTTATGTCACAAATAGCTAATGAATTCAGTTGGGTAAGACTATGGTCTAATCCCCAAAACTATTGTTGGAATTTGAACAGTGCTAAGCTGTTACAAAGTGACATATTGAAAAGGACGTTATATGCATTTCCCATATCGAAATATCGTAATTCTTACTGGTGCCGGCATTTCTGCGGAGTCGGGGATACAAACATTCCGAGCACAAGACGGGCTATGGGAAAACCATAAAATCGAAGACGTCGCGACGCCTGAAGGATTCGCAAAAGATCCAGACCTTGTACAAGCCTTCTATAACAAACGTCGTCACGACTTACAAAGCGAGAGCATCTTGCCAAATGCCGCTCACAAGGCACTAGGCGAGCTTGAAGAGAAACTTGATGGCAACGTTACTATCATCACGCAAAACATCGACAACTTGCACGAGAGAGGCGGTAGTAACAACATTATTCACATGCATGGTGAATTGTTGAAAGCGCGTTGCAGTGAGTCTAATCAAGTTGTAGAGCACAAAGACGATATCGAAACGGGTGAGCTTTGTCATTGTTGCCAAATCCCGGCACAAATGCGTCCACACATCGTTTGGTTTGGTGAAATGCCGCTAAGAATGGGTGACATCTATTCAGCTCTTGAAGAAGCCGATCTGTTTATTTCGATTGGTACATCTGGTGTTGTGTATCCAGCTGCGGGGTTTGTACATGACGCTAAAATGCATGGCGCACACACGATAGAGATAAACCTTGAACCAAGTGCGGTTGAGAGTGAATTTGAAGAGAAGCGCTACGGCAAAGCCAGTATCGAAGTACCAAAACTGGTGAGTGAGCTATTGTCGGTTGAGAGAGGCTCATTAACCGCTTAATCAATACTGCCACACTGTCGAACGAACATAAAAAGGAAGCAAACACATATCTGAATGCAAATAAGCGCTCAGAAAGGTGTTTGTTTTTTGTTTTTCTGACGGTTTGAAATCTTGCCTTGTGCCAATGAAACGTCTGCAGTGACGGAGCGTCGAGCTTCCTTCATCGCATACATGGCTTTATCTGATTCTTCCAACGCTTGTTGAAAATTCTCTTGATTCGTCACTTCAATACCGTAAGAGAAAGAGATATTTTCACCATGAAGCAGATTACTGACTTGGCTCACGAACTCGCCGCCACGCCCCAATTGTGCAGTCGCGACGAACTCATCGCCACCCACACGAAATACCATTTCATCTTCTAAAACGGTTTGGCTTAATGCTTGAGAGAAGCGCACAATCATTAAGTCACCAACCTTGTGGCCTTTGCGGTCATTCACCTTTTTCAATCCATCTAAATCGAAGTAGATGAGCTCGAACTCTTTCAGTTTGATTGCATCGAACTTTTTACGATTGTATAAACCCGTTAGCTCATCTTGCTTACTTTGATCTTTCAATTGGGTAAGTTCAGTAATGCCATAGGCAAGAAGTAGGAAGGCTATCTGCAACAAGCCATCTTCTAGAAAGGTGTCGATTAACTCGTTTCTGTCAGCCATTCGTCGAGGTATTTAAGCTCAGTGGTGACATCATAAAATAGGTTAAAAATGAGTAGTAGAGCACCATAGCGAAGGATTTTGTGCGGGCGAATGGCGTGACGAGCAACGTAGTAGATATACATCGTAATCACGAGGGTGTTGGTTTCGAAAAACAGGTCGTAATTAGAATCTATGTGGATGAACGAGCTCAAGGCTAACATCAAAAATGACGCCACAAGCATCAGAGTCACAATCAGTAGAATAGGGTTCGCATTCATATTAAATCGCACCATATACGATTTAATATAATCCTATATAAAGTGTAGATAAAAATAAAGCGGCTTACGCCGCTTTAGTCACCAATCAGTAACAAACTTAGTTGTTTACTTTTAGTTTTTGGAAGTACTCGTCATAAATGACGCTCGCTTCACCAACTTCATCTTGCCATACGCCGTTATCCATCACTGATTGTGGTGGGAAAACGTTCTTGTCTTCAGCAAACTCTTTTGGAAGAAGAGGGTAAGCAGTCTTCACTGGAGTCGGGTAACCGATCTCTAGAGCAATCTTAGCTGCGTTCTCTGGGCGAAGAAGGAAGTCGATCATTTTATGAGCCGCTTCGATGTTCTTTGCACCTGAAGGAATCGCTAGGCTGTCCATCCAGAAGATAGCGCCTTTCTCTGGCCAGATGATATCAATCGTTGCGCCTTCTTGGCGTGCCATGTAAGCAGAGCCATTCCAAAGCATACCAAGAGACACTTCACCAGCAAGGTAAGGGTTCGCTGGGAAATCTGAGTTAAATACCAATACGTTTGGCATTAGCTTACGAAGTTCTTCGTAGGCTTCTTTGATCTCTTCTGGGTTAGTTGTGTTTGGAGAGTAACCCAGTTTAGATAGTGCGATGTGGAAAACCTCACGAGAGTCGTCCATCATCATCAGCTGACCTTCCCACTGTGTATCCCACAGATCGCCCCAGTTTTTCACTGAAGATTTGTCTAGCATGTCTGAGTTGATACCAATGCCCGTTGCACCCCAAATGTATGGGATAGAGTAGTTGTTGCTTGGGTCAAATGGCTTATCTAAGTAGTTTGGATCCAAATCAGCAAAGTGGCTTAGCTTGGTTTTATCAAGCTCTTGAAGCATACCTTCTTTACGCATCTTTGAAACGAAGTAAGTAGAAGGAACAACTAGGTCATAACCCGTACCTTGAGTTTTTAACTTAGCGTACATGCTTTCGTTAGACTCGTAAGTAGAGTAATAAACTTTAATGCCCGTCTCTTTTGTGAAGTCTTCTAGCACTTCATTTGGAATATATTCAGACCAGTTGTAAAAATACAGTTCTTGGTCAGCTGCGAAAGAGGGTGTAGAAAGTAAAGTAGCAGCACACAATGCGCCGGTATACAGTGTTTTTTTCATTACTGTTCCGTTCATTTGTTTGATTTGAAGCTGGGTAGTGAACCCAAAGTAAATGGATTTCGAAAAATCGCGCTATATTATAGCAGTGATGAAATAAAATAGGCAGCCTAAGCTGCCTATTCATTGATATTGTTGTTTTTAACTGATTGATTGTCGATTAAGACTAGTCAAATGAGACAGTTATTGACCCGCTTTAAGCTTCATGAAGTAATCTTCGTACTTCACTGTCTTATCGCCAACCGCAGCTTGCCATTCAACACGATCAAGGTCTTCTTGAGACGGAAACAGAGCCGGGCTGTCTTTGAACTTCTCGTTAGAAGCTTTCACTGCTGTTAGGTAGCCAGTATCACGAGAAATTTGCTCAGCGATTTCTGGGCGCAGTAGGAAGTCGATCATCTTGTGAGCCGCTTCTACGTTTGTTGCGCCAGAGCTGATTGCAAAGTTATCAACCCAACCGATGCCGCCTTCTTTAGGGAATACCAGTTTAATTGGTAGACCTTCGTTTTGAGCCGCAGCTGCAGAACCGTTCCAAAGCATACCAAGGCCAACTTCACCAGACATGTATGGTGCGCCAGGGTTGTCTGAGTTAAATACTAGAACATTTGGCATTAGCTTTTGTAGCTCAGCGTACGCTTCGTCGATCTCTTTCTCGTTAGTTGTGTTGCCTGAGTAACCTAACTTGCGTAGAGCAATGTGGAACACTTCACGAGTGTCATCCATCATCATCAGTTGACCTTCAAGCTCTGGCTTCCATAAATCAGCCCAGCTTTGAAAATCTTCTGGATCGTACATGTCTGTATTCACAGCAAGACCAGTGATCGCAACAACGTGTGGAATAGAGTAATCATTGTTCGGATCGTATGGCTTATCCAAGTAGTTTGTGTCCAGATTTTTGAAGTTGTTCAACTTCGATTTGTCGATCTTTTGTAGCATACCTTCGTCGCGCATCTTAGATACGAAGTAAGTCGACGGCACAACCAGGTCATAGCCTTTGTTGTGTGTTTTTAGCTTTGCGTACAAGGTTTCGTTCGACTCGTAAGTCGAGTAAATCACCTTGATGCCAGTTTCATCGGTGAACTTTTCTAGGATCTCACTGTTGATGTAAGGTCCCCAGTTCATGAATACCAATTCTTTGTTATCTTTCGCAAAAGACGGTGCAGATAACATTGAAAGCGCACATGCACTACCAGCTAATAGAGTAGCCCATTTTTTCATTGACGTTAGCTCCAAACTAAACGTTGCCCTCAGGCAGTAGATAGAAAAACAGAATGGCAATTTACCATTCTGTTTATGATTAACACTTTTTGTAGAACATGAAGTTTCTCAACTTCTTATCAAGTTAACCTCGTTAAAGAGTAGGAGGCTTACTTAATTTTCTCTCTCGCTAACAACTGAGAAATAATCACCAGTATTAGCGACACCACTAACATCACTGTTGCTAGGGCGTTAACCTCTGGAGAGATACCTACTTTAACCATAGAGTAAATCTTCAGTGGCAAGATTTCATACGTTGGACCGGTTACGAAAGAGCTGATGATCACATCGTCCAAAGACAGTGTGAAGCTCAACAACCAACCCGCAGCAACCGCAGGCTTAGCAAGTGGCAGGATGATCTGTTTTAGAATCGTCCATTCACTTGCACCTAAGTCTTTTGCTGCTTCAAGCATTTTCACATCAAAGCCATTCAAACGGCTGTAAACCGTTACAACAACAAACGGCAAACAGAACGTAATGTGTGCAGCAAGTAGGGTAAAGAAGCCTAGTTGCACACCCATTACCAAGAACAGAGCCAGTAACGAGATTGCCATTACGATATCTGGTGACATCATTACGATAAACAACATGCCATTGACTACGCCTTTACCTTTAAATTGGTAACGGAATAGGGCTACGGCTGTCAGGCTGCCGACAATCGTTGCGGCTGTCGCTGAGAACACCGCTACGTTAATCGAGTGCCACGCAGCCTGCATTAGGCTGTCGTTGTTAATAAGCGCGTCATACCACTTGGTGGTGAAGCCACCCCATTTCATACCAAACTTGTTGGCATTAAATGAGTTCGCAATCAATACGATAATAGGTAGGTATAGAAAAGCGTATACCAGCGCCATAAAGCTGAACTTAACTGTGCGACCCATTAGTCTAGCTCCACCTTCTTATTCAATAGCTTGCCTGCTCGGTAGTAGGCATAAAGCATAATTGCCATTGCAACCGTCAGCGCAATACTCGTTGCCGCGCCAAACGGCCAGTCTCGGGCGTTGAGTACTTGGCTCTTAATCACGTTACCAATCAGCAAGTTCTTAGCGCCGCCTAGCAAGTCAGAGATATAGAACATGCCTAACGCAGGAAGAAGTACTAATAAACAACCACCGATGATGCCAGGCATTGTTAACGGTAGAACAACTTTCAACAAGGTTTGAAGCTTGTTTGCGCCTAAGTCTTTTGCTGCTTCTAGGTACGTGTCATCAAGTTTTTCAATCGCTGAATACAACGGAAGAATCATGAATGGCAGTAGGATATACACCAAGCCGATCATCACCGCCGTTTCTGTGTACATAATACGCAGCGGCTTATCGATGATATCTAGCGCTAGTAAGCTTTTGTTCAAGACACCTTGAGTCCCCAGTACTATCTTCAAGCCGTAGGTACGAATCAAAGAGTTCGTCCAAAATGGCACAATCACCAAGAACAGCATGAAAGGGCGCCATTTCTCAGGCATTTTTGCCACGATGTAGGCAAACGGGTAGCCAATGATCAAACACAATAGCGTCGCGATAATAGCCATATAGAAAGAGTGCATCAGCACTTTAAAATACAGCGGGTCGGCCAAACGGATGTAGTTATCGAGAGTGAAGGTCATCTCGATCAAGTTTGCTTCGTCACGAGTTAAGAAGCTGGTACCGATGATCATGATGTTTGGAATCATCACGAACAGCACCAACCAACCTGTGATTAAAGCAACAATCGCGTTTTGTAAATTAAACTTCTTGCTCATCTTCTAATACCACTTCCCAGCTCTCAACCCAAGTTACTGCAACTTTTTGGCCCAGTGAGTGATCAACATCAGGGTCATCTTCGTTGAAGAATTCGCTTACCATTACGCGCATGCCGGATTCTAGTTCTACAACTGAATCTAAAGTCATGCCTTTGTAGGTACGCTCGACAATGTGGCCAACAATACCGCGTTGCTCAGACTCTTTAATCTCTTCAATACGAAGATCTTCAGGGCGAAGCAATACCTGCAGTTTTTGACCAGAAGTGATCGCCTTATCGTGGTAGATAATGGACTCTTCACCTTCAATTGTCGCAACAATGCGTTTTTCATCTAAACGAGATGTCGGTGTCGCATCGAATACGTTAATCTCACCAATGAAGCGAGCTACAAAAAGGTTCTTAGGCTCTTCGTAAATCTCTCTTGGTGTGCCATCTTGCTCAATCACGCCGTCACGCATAACAATAATACGATCAGACATAGACAGTGCTTCTTCTTGGTCGTGCGTTACAAAAATAAACGTGATACCAAGTTGGCGCTGAAGTTGCTTCAGCTCGATTTGCATCTGTTTACGAAGTTTGTAATCCAGAGCAGACAGAGATTCATCCAACAAAAGAACTTTAGGCTTATTAACAACAGCACGAGCGATTGCGATACGTTGCTGTTGACCACCAGAAAGCTGGTGTGGTTTTCTTTGTGCCATCTGCTCTAGGCGCACCATTTTTAAAGCTTCCATTACACGAGGTTCAATCTCGCTGTTTGGAACTTTCTGCATGCGTAAGCCAAATGCCACATTTTCGAAAACGGTCATATGTGGGAATAGGGCATAGCTTTGGAATACAGTGTTAACATGCCTTTGTTCAGCAGGGACGTGGGTTACGTTCTGTTCAGCTAGTAGTATTTGACCACTATCTGCCGTTTCAAAACCCGCAATCATTCTTAGTACCGTTGTTTTACCACAACCTGATGGGCCTAAAATCGTGAGAAACTCACCATGATTTACGTTTAGATCAAGATTGCCGATGACTTCCTTACCATCGAAGCTTTTACTAATACCAGTTAGCTGTACTACTGGTTTTCCTACTGATTTTTTAGCGTTCAACGTCTGTTTTTCTCCACCTTGGTTCTGTTTGAGAACCTGTTGCTATACACCTTTGAGGCGCGAATCATAATCACCAAAAACGTGAAATCAAAGCATTTTTTACCATTCGAAGATAAAAAATTTCGCAGGTAAAAGTAAACATCCTTTACCATACTGTTATTTACTGGGTTTACGCCCCAACAAGTGTCTAATTATTAACCATCAAGATACAAAAGCAAGCCTTGTTACAGATTCATATTTTAGTTTGTATCCGACATATGAGTATAATGAAGGTAATTTTTTATCAATAAGTTAGGTGGCTCAGTTTAATTGGCGCACCTAGGTATCACTATGAACAACGACATCGAAAAAGATTTTAATTTGGGCGGTAGTATCGACCGTGCACTTTCTGGCGATTATGAGCTCAAAGCAACGGCTGTATTCCAAGAGGCATGGAAACATACGGTAAGTCACTTTCTTTCGTTTTCCCCTGCGATTGTTGCTCTGATGTTCGTGCAACTGGCTATTTTTTATATCGCATTAAAACTGCAACTGGGTGACCCTGCGGTTATCTTAGACGCGGTTATCGATCCTGAGGCGTTTACTCCACAAATTGTTGAGTCCATTTTTATTGCCAACTTCAGCTATGAAGTTATCAGCGCGCCTATCTATGCAGGTATCTGTTTGATGGCGATGAGCCACGCAGCTGGTCTACAGACCAAAGTACGCCACATTGGCAAAGGCTTACAGTTTACGATTCCAGTAATTCTTGTGACTCTGTTCAGTCTGATGCTTCAAGGTATTGCAGGTATGATTCTGCCGTTTCTGTCGATTTACTTCTCGCTTGCGTTCAGCCACTCAATCCTGTTGATTTGCGATAAGAAAGTACCACCAATGCAATCGCTGCTACTTTCTCTGCGTGCTGTAAACAAGAAAATCTTCACCGTTGCTTCTATCTACCTATTAGTAATGCTGATGTTCATCGTCGCGGCAATGATGTACGGCATTGGCCTTATCTTCGTTTTACCTTTCTTCTTCCACGTGAAAGGCATTCTTTACCGTGAGATGTTTGGCATTAAACTCAAACTGATTGCGTCAGACAGACCAAAGAGCGACGACGACCACAACGGTAGCAACAACAAAGACCCACAGGTATTCGATGCATAACAACTCTAAATCAAGCGCAAGTAAATCACTTGCGCTAAAAGTGACAGCATTAGCCTTAGTTGGCTCAATCTCGTTAGTTGGCCCAATACTTTACCAACAAGAAGAAGAGCGCAGGCGAGCAGGGCAAAAGGCTCCAGACTCAGAGCAAAACTTTGGTGATTTGACCGTCTTTTCTGATAAGCCAGATTTCGCAGCGATTGAAGATGTAAATGAAAAGAAAGACACCTTCTTTTCTTATCTTCGCTCAAGTATCAACATCGAAAACAAGCGAATCACGAAAGAACGTGCGTTTCTAACCAAGCTTTCAGAAGCGGGGATGAACAATGTTGACTCTGAAGATGCGTCATACGCAAAGCGACTAGGGAAACTGTATAGCCTGCCGGTACCTTCAACGGGCATAGATGACGCTTGGCTGAAAGAAATGTTGAATCGTGTAAACGTGCTACCTGAAGCGCTTGTGTTAACTCAGGCGGCCAATGAATCGGCTTGGGGTACATCTCGTTTCGCCACTAAAGCGAATAACTATTTTGGTCATTGGTGTTACACCAAAGGTTGTGGCCTAGTTCCGCTACAACGTAACGAAGGTAGCTCACATGAAGTGGCAACATTCTCTTCAAGCCAAGAGTCTGTGCACCGTTACTTCATGAACCTAAACCGAAACCGCGCTTATGCAGACCTAAGAGCTATTCGCGCAAAACTAGCGGCACAGGGCGACGATCTGTTAACAACCGAAACCGCAACAGAGCTCACTAACGGCTTGCTAAAATATTCTGAGCGAGGTTCAGACTATGTGACTGATTTACAAGCTATGATCCGTCACAACGAGGTATACTGGAAAAAGTAACTCGATTTGATAGTCATTTGGCGAGCTTAAACGGTAAGTTTGACCAAATAACATCACATAAAGAGCAGCTCATTGGCTGCTCTTTCTATTTATAAACGCTCAACTTCGACAAGACTATAACAATGAAAAAGACAGCACTCGCTTTATTAGCTTCTCTAAGCCTAGGGATCTCTTTACCTGCTGCAGCGCAAGAATACATGTTTACCTATTCTAAGCTTTACACACAGCTTAAAAATAATACCAAAGAAGGGCATGATGACGTTAAAGTTGCAGTCTTCTTTGTCGATCAGCAAGCCCAAACAACCTGTCATATCAGCAAAGCTTGGATGGAAAAAGAAGAACACTACGAAGAGCTGAAAGTCTCTCCAGCTAACGAGCTTCTGCTACCAGTAGACCAAAACCTTCGTTCAGCAAACCCGCTTATTTTTGTGCAAACAAAAGAACAAGAGTGCGCATACTCCTTGGTTGTTATGACTAAAGCACCTTTAGCCGGAACGGTTGAGGTTGTACAGCTGGAAAACCTGTTACCACAGATGCAAGCAATGTTAGAAGACGTAAGCGGTATGTTCTCAAGCTGGTTCACCCCGGACATCCAAGGGTTAACGCTTGAGTTTGCAGACAAGCTTGAAGGTAACATAACGCTTTCTAACGGCAAGCAGCTCCCAATTACCCAAGGGCGCGCTAAGTTCACACTAGAAGAACTCAATGGAAGTGACAGCATCACGTTACCAGAAGCGACAACTCGTGTGTTACCTTACATTCCGGCTCAATAGCCTTTGTTTGGCGATTGACCACACGGCGTTAATCTAAACAAAACAATGTAAAGCAGCCAACTCAAACCAAGTTAGGCTGCTTTTCTTTTCCTACAACCAGCGTGGTTTGCGCTTTTGAAGCTCATTTTTTATGAAAGATGAGCGGTTATCACTAGATAAAGTGGCATCTTTCAACCAGTCACCTTGTTTATCCTACCGTTACTATTTCAACATGAAATAAAAATCCGTATAATCCACGCCCTAAAACAGTCCCACTAGCAATCTACAGTCGGTAATACGACGGTGTGAGAGTCGCAATGAACCAAAACGATAATAGAAAAGAAGTACTAGAATTCAACAAACTTCAGAAACGTCTGAGAAGAAATGTTGGAAATGCCATCATCGACTACAACATGATCGAAGAGAATGATGTGGTAATGGCATGTATCAGTGGCGGTAAAGATTCATTTGCGATGCTAGATATTTTGCTACGTTTACGTGAAGCAGCACCAATCAAATTTGATGTTGTTGCGGTAAACCTAGATCAAAAACAACCAGGGTTCCCTGAGCACATTCTTCCTGAATACTTTGAAACGCTGAACATTCCTTACTACATCGTAGATAAAGATACGTACTCAGTAGTTAAAGAGAAGATTCCAGAAGGTAAGACAACGTGTGGTCTATGTTCTCGTCTGCGTCGCGGTACTTTGTACTCGTTCGCTGAGAAGATTGGCGCGACTAAGATCGCTCTTGGTCACCACATGGATGACATCGTGGAAACTATGTTCCTTAACATGTTCCACGGCGCTCGTCTAAAGGCTATGCCACCTAAGCTACGTTCTGATGATGGTCGTAACGTTGTTATTCGTCCACTGACTTACTGTCGTGAAACAGACCTAATCAAATACGCTGAACACAAAGAGTTCCCAATCATTCCTTGTAACCTATGTGGTTCGCAAGAAAACCTACAACGTCAAAGCATTAAAGCAATGCTGATTGATTGGGACAAGAAAACACCAGGCCGTGTTGAAAAGATCTTTAAATCAATTCAAAACGTTAGCCCAAGCCAACTGGCTGACCGCGAACTGTTTGACTTCGTAAACCTTCCACTAGACCGTAGTGGCGAGCGTGAAGAGTACGAATTCCAAGAAGCTGAAATTTCATCTTCTAACATCGATGAGTCAATGTTCATCGACGTAACGAACGTATAATAAGAATATTCGTTATGGCGCAATAGATGCGCCTACAACAGACAAATAAAAACGCCTCAAGCAATGCTTGAGGCGTTTTTTATAAGTTGAACTCGCCGTTAAGTTCGTCTGCTTAAACACATTAACCTTTCGAAAGGTTAGGGTCGAGTGGGCTCACGTAACCAGATGGCTTAAGCGCCAAAACATCACAGTTAATCTTATCGATAACATGCTCCGCAGTATTACCGATGAACACCGCAGATAAGCCGGTACGACCGGTTGTACCCAAGATTACCATTGCAGCGTTATTTTCAGACGCGACACGTGGAATCACATCTTCTGGTAAGCCTTGCTCAACAACGGTCTGCTCTTCACACATACCGTGCTTCTGACGCAGTGCCTTCATCGCCGTTAAGTGATGACCACGAACTGCATCGGTGTAAGACGTAGGATCGAACTCAGGCAGTTCGATAGTGATATTCGCCGGAGTGACTGGGTAAGCGTTAACTAAGAAAGGTTCCGCATCCAAACGACCAGTTATCTCGAGGAGTCGATCAACCATAGTATCGTTAAGTTCTAAATGCGCTTCTGTCTCTGAGCCTACGTGAACGGACGCATAAATTTTCGCGTGCTCTGGCCAGAAATCGTTTTTAACGAGCAGTACAGGGCTAGGGCATTTTCTCAATAGGTGCCAATCAGTCGGCGTGAAGATAACCGACTCCAAGGTGTCGTGCTTGCGCGTGCCCTTAATCAAGATATCGTGACCACCACTGTATACCTCTGCAATGATGGCTTCGTAAGGGCGGTTATGCCAAACCACCTGCACATTAAATTCGATAGAATCATCTAGATAAGGCTGTGCTACTTTGTTCATCCAGATTTCACGCTGATGAATCACGCCCTTGCGCATTGCGTCTCGTTCATCGACAGAGAGCATAGATGTCATTTCATACGAGAAGTCGTAGATAGACAAAAAGAAAGTGATATGGCTTGTTGAGGTGCTTTTCTTAGCAAGTTGGATAGCACGAACTAGAGCAGGTTGCTCATCGTGATTAATGTCTGCGACAACTAAAATTTTGTTATAGATACTCATAACTAAGCCTACTTTTCAGACCGAACATATAAATAATGTAGCGTAGTTATGGGGAGATTAAGAGAAATAAAAGAGGTTTTAAGAGAGAAACATGATGTAGCTCATTATTGAACTACATCATTGATATCTAGACTATTCTTTTGAAACGCCAGCAAGTTCCATCAGCGCATCGTGATCTTCGATAGTGATATATTTGCCTTTAACGCTCAAGATGTCTGCTTTCTGGAAACGGCCTAAAAGACGGCTAATCGTTTCAACCGTTAAACCTAGGTAATTACCAATATCGCCACGAGTCATCGTTAAGCGGAACTCACGTGGGCTGAAACCACGTTGAGAGAAGCGAGTTGAAAGATTGTAAAGGAATGCAGCCAGACGCTCTTCCGCGTTCTTTTTAGAAAGAAGCAGAATCATTTCTTGGTCGCCTTTAATCTCGTTACTCATCAGGCGCATAATTTGCTGACGCAATTTCGGCATTTTTCCTGATAGGTCATCAAGAATCTCGTACGGGATTTCACATACCATAGAAGTTTCTAGTGCTTGTGCGAAACTAGGGTGTAGGTCACCAGTGATCGCGTCAAAGCCAACAAGATCGCCCGCTAGGTGGAATGCAGTAATCTGTTCGTCACCTTGCTCGGTAATCGTGTAGCTCTTGATCGTTCCAGAGCGAATAGCGTAGAGAGATTTAAGCTCGTCACCGGCTTTAAATAACTCTTGGCCTTTTTGAATAGGCTTTTTTCTCTCAATGATCTGATCAAGTTGATCAAGTTCAGATTCATTCAAAGTGAACGGAATACAAAGTTGGCTAATACTACAATCCTGGCAATGGATCGCACAGCCACCAGATTGGACACGTTTCGTTACAGGCTTTTCAGAAATCATAACAATCTTTCACTATTTGATATACGTCAATATTTTAGCATTCCTTTATCCAGTTGGGTAGTAAAAAAACCGGATTTAAAGAATGGCTATACGGTATAAATAATGAGCTGCAGTGCCATATATCCAGAGTAGAAACCGTAAATCAAGATTAAAATCGCACCGAGTTGACGAAATAAGTCAGCTTGTTGCAATTTCTTGAGGAAGCTAGCACCCATACCAACCGTCAGCATCGCAGGAAGCGTTCCTAAGCCAAATGCGAGCATGATTCCCGCTCCATTATACCAACTGCCTGAGACAGCCGCCCAAGTCAGCATAGAGTATACTAGACCACACGGTAACCAACCCCAAATGAAACCAAACGGCAGAGCGTGGCTTGGATGCTTGAGTGGAAGGAAAGACTTACCGACTGGTGAAATATAACGCCACAGCTTCTGACCGACCTTCTCAAAGAACAATAAGCCAAACCACCATTTACCGATATACAGACCCAAAATGATCATAAAGATGGCAGCAAACAAACGAAGCCAATTAAGTAGCGCGTTGAAATCGCTAAGTTGACCGATTGAAGAGATAGCACCGCCGATCACACCACCAATAACGGCATAGCTGAGTAGGCGACCAAGGTTGTAAAGTAGGGGAATAACCGAGGAAGGTTTGGTATTGCCGATTGAAAGGAGCGACGCAATGCCACCACACATTCCCATGCAGTGGCCCGCGCCGATCAGTCCGACAACAAAGGCTCCGATCCAATCAGGCGTCATCGTTCTTTTTATCTAGGTTAGTTGGGCTTTCTGTATTGGCTTTATCATTCTTAACAGGCTTGCTGTCAGAGTGAGCATGGGCCTTTTCGTCTTCATCAAACAAAATGTTGTGACCTTGACGCTCAAGGTCTTCAAACTGTTCGCTCTTAACGGCCCATAGAAAAATACCAACTGCGATACACACTAGCACAATCGCAATGGGAATCAGGATATATAAACTTTCCATTATTTACCTTGCTCTTTTAAAAGCCTTAATGAGTTAGACACAACAATAATAGAGCTTGCAGACATGCCAACTACGGCAATGTATGGGGCAACCAAACCCGCTACAGCCAATGGAAGGATGAGTAGGTTATATCCCAATGACCATGCTAGGTTTTCGCGGATTATCTTACGCGTTTTTAGCGCCAATGTACGGGACTTAAGTAATCTATCAAGCTTGTCGCCCAATAAAACCATGTCTGCAGAGGCTTTTGCTACATCTGTTCCGCCGCCCATAGCGACAGAAAGGTGAGCACCCGCAAGGATAGGCGCATCGTTAATACCGTCGCCGACCATCATGGTAATGTCTTTTTCATCACGAGAATTAAGGTAAGCAAGCTTATCCTCTGGTTTCGCGTTCGCGACAATATCGGTGATCCCAATTTCTTCAGCCACAGGCTTCGCGTTAATCAAGGAGTCTCCAGTCAACAGGGTAGTTTTAATACCCGCTTCTTTGAATTTTTGGATGAACTCGATGCTTTCTTTACGAATCGGGTCTTCATAAGTGAAGGTTGCGATATGACGTCCAGCCATCGACAAGTAGATACCGTTGCTTTGTGTTGGCTGAGCTTCACCAAGAATAAACTCGCTACTACCGATCGCAACTTCTTGACCGTTCCAGTCACCAGTAATACCTGAACCGATAACGTTGTTTACTGCATCGACTTCAACATCATCTGACACGTGAGTCTTGAATGCTTTCGCAATAGGGTGGTTAGCATGCTGTTCTAGGCTCGCAGCCACTTTTAAACACGTCTCTTTATCAAGCTCAGAGAAAGTTTCCACACGGCTGATACGAATATCACCCTCAGTCAATGTACCCGTCTTATCGATGATCAAGTGATTTACTTTACACAAGGTTTCGAATACGTGGCCTTTACGCAGTAAAATACCAAAGTTGCCCATACGGGATGTCGAACAAGTAATTGCAGTCGGTGTAGCCAGTGAGAGAGCACAAGGACAAGTCGCTACCAGTACAGATAACATGATCCAGAATGCATCTTCTGGACGAGTTTGGTGCCAGTAGAACCAAGTACCGAAAGAGATAATCAAAATAACCGCTACAAAGTAACGAGCCACAATATCTGCAATCTCCGCGATACGAGGCTTAGACAACTGTGCTTCATCTTGAAGACGAACGATATTAGAGATGACCGAGTCCGCTTTTGATGTCATCACTTCCAGTTCAAATGACTCGTCACCATTCAACGTGCCAGCGAAGACAGTATCGCCTTCGTTTTTCACGACATGGATAGATTCGCCAGTCAGCATGGATTCATCAATGTGAACTCGACCAGAAAGTACTTTACCGTCCGCAGGAATATGCTCACCCGGTAGTACGCGAATCTGATCGCCTACCTTTAAGGTTTTTACTGGAACTTGGTCGCCATCTAACGTTGTCGCCATTGCAGGAACGAGCTTAAGCAGATTACCACTCGCTGCCGCCGCTTTACGACGCGCTCTCATCTCTAAGAAACGACCAAGCAGAAGGAAGAAGGTAAACATCGAAATAGATTCGAAGAAAACTTCTCCTTTCTCTGTCACGGTTGCCACCAAGCTCGCAACGTAAGCAAACAGCAGCGCAATCGACACAGGCACATCCATACCCAGCGTTCGCCCCTTAATACTGCGCCATGCATTGATGTAGAATGGCAGAGCAGAATAAAGCAATACCGGCGTTGCAAAGATCAAGCTTACCCAGCGGAAGTAGTTTTTAAACTCAGGCTCAAGATTGCCAAATACTTCAAGGTATAGTGCGACCGCCAGCATCATCACCTGCATGGTTGCTAAACCAGCAACGCCAAGACGATAGAGGTAGTTCTTCATTGAGCGGTGATAGGCAGCTTCTTGTTGGTCAGCCTCGAAAGGCGCAGCTTTGTAACCTAAGGTATGGACCGCCGATAACAACTCACTCAATTTAACTTGCGTGTTGTCCCAGCTAAGTAGGGCGCGGTTGGTGGTGGTGTTCACCCGGATGCTACCAACACCTTGTTTTGAAGAGACTTGTTTCTCGATTAGCCATGCACATGCTGCACATGAAACACCCTCTAGTGACAATGTCACTTCAGAAACATTCTCAGAGTTCCTTACAAACTCCAATTGAACGTCTTCATTATCATAATGACTGAGTGCCAGAAGTTGTTCTGGCACTAGATCCGCTTTCTCAGCGGGAGCGGTACGGTATTGGTAGTAAGAAACCAAACCGCTATCAACGATTGTCTGAGCTACAGTCTCGCAGCCCGGACAACACATCTTACGAGGCGATCCTAAGATCTCGACTTCAAAATCCGTTTCCGCTGGTACATCTTCACCGCAGTGATAACAGGATTCACACATAAGCTTTAGTTCATTAGTTGAGTAGGAGTTTCAATGGGGAAGTTCATGCGACCTTGAACTAACCATTCTTCGTCATGCGGCGTCAACTCAATGAACCACGGACCTTCTAAGTGATGATCCAGAGTCATTGTGTAGTTGCCTCTCGCATCAGCGGTTAGTAGCTGAGTGAAATCGCGGTCTGGTAGTGTTCTGTGAACAAACATTGCACTGATAGCAGGGAAGTGATCAAGTTTGCCTTTGTCTAATGTGATGATAACAGAGTTACCTCTCTCATTGAGCGAAGCTGATAGGCCCAGCTCTCTGGCGATATTTACTTTTGAAATGTCGACATTAATGCCTTTTCCTTTTTTATAGTAATCCTCAGTCACTAGGTCTACAGAGTTCTGTGTAAACACAATAACCGTCATAATGGTCCAAATAACTACTGTCGCTGGCAACGCGATTAAGAACCACGGCCAAAACTGTTTATACCAAGGCTTTACCATAAAAAAGATCTCAAAAAAGAATAAAAAGAAGAGGTTATAAAATAAAGGAAAGACAGCCTCTTAGAAAGAGGCTGTTATTGAAATGTTACTTATTATCTGAGTTGCTCAGGCTCCACACGTAAGATGAAACCAGTTGTACTTTGTCTTCGCCTAGAATGTCTTTCCAAGCAGGCATAACGCCAGAACGTCCGTACATAACTGTTTCAGTTACGTCTGCACGAGAATCGCCAAACAACCAATCGCGGTCAGTCAGATCAGGTGCGCCAACAGCAGGGTTACCCTTACCATCAGTACCGTGACACGCTGCACACACTACAAAGCGAGCTTTACCAGCTTCTGCTTCACGTGCGTTTACGCTACGACCAGAAAGGCTAAGAGTGTAGCTAACTACTTCTTTTACGCCTTCTTCGCCAAGCGCGTCTTTCCAGCCTGGCATTTGGCCAACACGACCGTGCATAATTGTTGTAACGATAGCCTCAGGTTCACCGCCATATAGCCATGCGTCATCAGTTAGGTTAGGGAAACCTTTCTGACCACGTGCATCAGAGCCGTGACACTGAGAACAGTTTTGCAAGAATAAACGTTGACCCACTTTGATTGCGTCAGCGTCTGATGCAATGTCAGGAATTGAACGTAAACCGTTTTCGTCGTGCGCTAGCTTTCTGAATGCTTCACCGAAGTAGGTGTCTGCATCATCAAGCTCTTTCGCGTACGCATCTAACTGTTTGTTTGCTTGCGCAGCAGCAATTGCAGAGCGAGACTCTTCAACGCTACGTACCGTTTGGTCTGAACTTGTCCAACCTAAAAGGCCTTTAAAGTTACCTAGGCCAGGGTATAGAGCAAGGTAAACCGCTGCAAAAACAATCGTACTGATGAAAAGGTATGTCCACCATTTTGGTAGTGGGTTGTTAAGCTCACGAATACCATCGTATTCATGGCCCATATCTTGACCTTCTTCTACGCCTGTTTTGTCTTTAAAACACCAACGAAGTAAGACAGCACAACCAATTAGGGTACCAATCGTAATCGCACTAACCCAGATACTCCAGAATGTACTCATTACTTTGTCACTCCTTCATTTTTAGAACTTGTTGCTGGCTCGTCGTCAGCAAACACTAGGTTCGCGTCTTCGTCGAAACGTGATTTACGGTTCTTGCCGTATGCCCACCAAACGATACCGATGAAGCAAGCAAAAACAGTCACAGTCCAAACACTTTGAAATGTAATAATGTCCATAACTATTCCTTATTTCATTGCGTGGCCAAGCGATTGAAGGTAAGCGATGATTGCATCCATCTCTGTTTTTCCTTCAACATCTTGTTTAGCGTTAGCAATTTGTTCGTCTGTGTAAGGAACACCAAATTGATTACGGAAGAGTTCAAGCTTCTGTTGAGTCAATTTGCCATCAAGTACATTTTCAGCAAGCCATGGGAAACCAGGCATGTTTGATTCAGGAACAAGTTCACGTGGGTCGATAAGGTGAACACGGTGCCACTCATCTGAGTAGCGATCACCAACACGCGCTAGATCAGGACCAGTACGCTTAGAGCCCCATAGGAATGGGTGTTCCCAAACACTTTCGCCAGCTACAGAGTAGTGGCCGTAACGTTCAGTCTCAGAGCGGAAAGGACGAATCATTTGGCTGTGACATACGTTACAACCTTCACGAATGTAGATATCACGACCTTCCATTTCCAAAGCAGAGTAAACACGTAGGTTTTCTACAGGTTCAGTTGTCTGCTTTTGGAAGATAAGAGGGGTAATCTCGACTAAAGCACCAAAACTGATAGCAATAACGATCAAGATCGCTAGTAAGCCAACGTTCTTCTCTACCAACTCATGGCGATTATTTGAATTTGAGCTCATTCTAAATCTCCTTAAGCCGGTTGAGGGATAGCTTTAAGGCTATCTTTAGGTGCAGAAACAGTTTTGTACGTGTTGTATGCCAATAAGAACATACCAGATAGGAAGATGAAACCACCTAGGAAACGTACAAAGTAGAACGGGTAAGACGCTTCTACAGATTCAACGAAGCTGTAAGTTAATGTACCGTCAGAGTTAACTGCACGCCACATCAGACCTTGCATCACACCAGAGATCCACATTGCAACAATGTAGAAAACCGTACCAATCGTTGCTAACCAGAAGTGAACATTGATTAGAGATACAGAGTACATGCGCTCTTGACCAAATAGCTTAGGAACTAAGTGGTAAACCGAACCGATAGAAACCATTGCAACCCAACCTAACGCACCAGAGTGAACGTGACCGATAGTCCAGTCCGTGTAGTGAGATAGTGCGTTAACCGTTTTGATTGCCATCATTGGGCCTTCGAAAGTCGACATGCCGTAGAATGATAGAGAAACGATTAGGAAACGTAGGATAGGGTCGTAGCGAAGCTTATGCCACGCACCAGACAGAGTCATGATACCGTTGATCATGCCACCCCAAGAAGGAGCAAACAGAACCAAAGACATAACCATACCTAGAGACTGAGTCCAGTCTGGAAGTGCAGTGTAGTGTAGGTGGTGAGGACCAGCCCAGATATACAGAGACACAAGTGCCCAGAAGTGAACGATCGACAAACGGTAAGAATAAACAGGGCGACCAGCTTGTTTAGGAACGAAGTAGTACATCATACCTAGGAAACCAGCTGTCAATAGGAAGCCTACCGCATTGTGTCCGTACCACCATTGCACCATTGCATCAATTGCACCTGAGTAAATCGAGTACGACTTAAACGCAGATACAGGAACAGCTAGGCTGTTAACGATGTGCAACACGGCAACCGTGATGATGAAGGCTCCGAAGAACCAGTTTGCTACGTAAATGTGTGATGTCTTACGTTTAATCATGGTTCCGAAGAACACGACCGCATAAGCTACCCACACAAGAGTAATAGCAATATCGATTGGCCATTCTAGTTCTGCGTATTCTTTACCAGAGGTCAAACCTAACGGTAAAGTAATTGCAGCGGACAGGATAATCGCTTGCCAACCCCAAAAGGTAAAGGCTACGAGAGGGCCACCAAAGAGACGCGTCTGACAAGTACGTTGCACAACATAATATGATGTTGCAAACAGCGCACTTGTACCGAACGCAAAAATAACCGCATTAGTATGCAGGGGACGTAAACGACTGTACGTCAACCACGGCGTATCAAAGTTTAGCTGTGGCCAAACTAATTGAGCGGCAATCAAAACACCAACGCCCATACCGACAATACCCCACAAAATTGTAACCAGGGTAAATTGACGGACGACCGTATAGTTGTAGTTTTGTTCAAGCTGCTTTTCTTGGCTCATTTGCATGCTTCCAATTTCTTATTTACTACACTTTACTTCCAACACGACTCACGTCGTAATGCCACCCAAATTAGAAAAGGAAATTCAGCCTATTCAGGACCTTATTTCCACTTGCTGATTTTAAAAAAAAGTGGCATTTTCAACGCGACACTATACTTGAATTAACAAATCAATGACAGAGTAGTAACCTTACGCTTGGTCTGGAATTGGATTTTTATTTAAAAACTTTGAACTTTGTAACAAGGAGTAAAGATTATAATGGCGGCACAAAAGCTAACAAAAGGCAGGCTTGTTCAAATTATCGTCATGTTGGTTGTTTTAATAGCTGCATTTACTTGGAGAACAGTGACATACGATAATAACGAGACAATAACCTGTATCGTTTCAAAACCTTGTGAATTTGGTATTGATAATAATAATGTTTTGATTTCGGACGATAGCCAGGGGTATTCGATCGAAACATCTAAAACTGGCAAATTTATAATTAGCAATGAAGGAAGCGGAGTTTTAGAACCGAAAGGGGCTTCATCTTGGCTTTTACAAACCGATGATAAGAGCGCCTCAATAACGGTTACATTTCCACAACAGGTCATGACGTATACAGTAAACCTATCCAAAGAATAAAATGGAAAACTGAGCAACGCCTCGCTCTTTGATAGAAATATTGACTAAACCAGTGAAACCTTGTGCATTAAAGTGTTATAAAGAAGACATTAATAAAGTTTCCAGAAATCTATGAAATTTCTATCAAAAGTCTCTTATTCCCTAGACGATAAAATCGCAGTAGATGAACTGCTTCAAGGGGTAGAAAACCCTGAGAATATCGCTTGCCTCATTTGTTACTGCACAGAAGAGTACTCCACGCTCGCTGTGCAGAGATATTTCGTAGATGCGCTTCCCAACACTCCCATACACGGCTGTACCACCTGTCATGGAATAATGACGGAAACGGGCTTTCATTCAGGTCCAGCCATCGGTGTACTCATCATCTATGATTCAGGTATTAATGCCTACGGAACGGGTATTAAACACTTCAGCCAATCCATCGAGCAAAGCACCTTCGACGCGATAGATACAGCGCTTAGAAACGCAAATAGAGAAGGTGAGATCCCAGATTTAATCTTGCTTCATTCTACTCCTGGTAACGAGGAGAAAGTAATGGCAGCGATCGATACTAAGTTCGGGACTGAAGTTCCTATCATTGGTGGCAGTGCTGCCGATAATCAGGTATCTGGTAACTGGAGTATCTTTACCGAAGAGTCGCTTTCTATTAACGGGATCTCTTTAACGGTCTTTTTCGCCTCTCAATCCATCTATTCATCATTCAGTGCAGGTCACACGCCCACGCGTTACTCAGGTACCGTGACTAAAGTACGAAACAGAATCTTACTGGAGATAGACCATAGGCCAGCTGCTACGGTTTACAACGAGTGGACCAATTTCCACTTAGGGGGCAGCGCCGACGGCTATATCTTTGAAAAATCGTCTGTTTATCCTTTGGGAAGAAAAGTCGGTTCGTCTTACAACTATCCGTATTTCAAGCTTTCACACTCTATCCGAGAAACAGAGTGCGACGGAATCGAGTTATTTACCGACATCAACGAAGGCGACACCATATACTTAATGCAAGGTTCTAAGCAGCAGTTAATTAGCCGCGCCGCCAACATCATTCATTCGTCTTACTACAATGACATGGATCTGGAAGAGAAATTAGGTGCTATCAACATCTTTTGTGCTGGTCCAATGTTAAACCTTAAACAAGACATGGATGAGGTTTGTGAACAAATAAATCAAGCACTTAATGGGCTTCCTTACATATGCCCATTCACTTTTGGTGAGCAAGGAAGACTTTCTGGTGGAGAGAACGCACACGGTAACTTAATGGTGTCATCAGCAACGTTTTATAGGTTAAAAAAATAATGGGCTCTGAAGGTCAAGAAGCGCTGCAAGAAGCACGTATTGAACTACAAAAACTAAAAGCCCGTGAGAGAAAACTGGCTGAAGAGAATAGGGGGATCCTATCGACTATCTCTGCGATCAGTAAGGCGAGTAACATCTCTGAGATATTTTCTAGTCTCGAGTTTGTATTGAAAAAATACATTAAATTCGACGACTTTATCGTAGTCTCAAGAGTAGGGAATGAAGGAAATTTCAAGACTCTACTGACCAACAATAAAGTCTTTGAAGAGATGATCTGGAACGATCATGGCAAGCTATCTCGAGTCATCAATGGTGAATGCGCCATCCTTTTTGAACCCAAATCTCTGGGTGAATTTAACACTTTGCATCCCATTGTTCTCGACCAAATTAATTCTGTTTTGATTACTGGTATCGACAGCGGACTAACACAATCGGTCATTATTTTTATTCACTCGAATACCAAACATTTTAGCATCGAAACTAAAGCGACTTTGAACCGGTTCCGTCCTCTGATTGAGCGAGCGGTTTTCGACATAGAGAACAAAGAAAAGCTTGAAGCGACAGTTAGAGAACGAACCGCCGAGCTTGTCACTGCAAGGAAAGACGCAGAAAGAGCCAACAAAGCCAAGTCAGAATTCCTGGCCATGATGAGCCACGAGTTAAGAACGCCATTGAACGCCATCATTGGGCTAATCGACACCTTGAAATCGACTCAACTAACGTCAGAACAACAGTCTATACTGCTTAATATGAGCACATCGTCTGAACTTCTGTTAGCGATCATCAGTGATGTATTGGACTTTTCCAAAATTGAATCTGGTTGTTTCTCATTGGCGCCACAATGGAGCAACGTAAGAGACACTGTAACTTTTGTTTTATCAGAACAAACAAAGGCTGCAGACGACAAAGGTCTAAAGCTCACGGTGTCTAGCGATATCCCGGATGGTGAACTTCACTATATAGACCCAAGCCGCTTAGCGCAGATATTGTTTAACCTTATCGGAAATGCCATCAAGTTTACGGAGCGCGGGCACGTCCATGTTTCTATCAAATACCAGCAGAGCTCGTTCTATATAACAGTTGAAGACACCGGAATTGGAATTAGCTCACAGCAGCTATCATCGTTATTCAGTCCATTTGTGCAAGCAGATAGCACAATAACGCGAAGGTTCGGCGGCACAGGCTTAGGTTTAGCGATCACCAAGCGCTTAGTTGAGTTGATGCGTGGGCGAATCTCAGTCGAAAGTGAACCAGGAAAAGGCTCTAAGTTCGAGGTTCAATTGCCAGTGCTCACCAGAGTGACTAACAATTGCAATCAACTGGAAGATGATGTCTGCTCAAGAGAGCTCAGAAGTCGATATTCAGTGCTGGTTGTTGAAGACAACCCAACAAACCAAATGGTGATTAAGCTCATTCTAACAAGACAGGGGCATGAAGTTTTCATCGCAAGTAATGGTGAAGAAGCAATAGGCTTTATACAAGACAACAAAGATTTCATAGACATTATCCTGATGGACGTTTCAATGCCGGTCATGGATGGTTTAACCACAACCAAACATATGAGAAAGGCAAACATCCAAACACCAATCGTGGCTCTGACAGCACACACATCCGTTGAAGATAAATGTTCATGTTTAGATGTTGGTATGAATGATTTCGTGACCAAACCAGTAAGAACAAAAGAAATAACAGAAGCTATAGATAGGCTAATGCTTGAGATCTAATAAACGTATTCTTAATCGAAGATTAGGAAATATGTTTATTAGGTATTTTATGGTAAATAGTCATTATGGTTAAATACACAGTATTATTGGCTATAAAACGAAGGTAGGGCATCAGATATTGAGCTCTGCCTTATGATTACCGAACCACATTTAACATAATACACATAATACGCAGTGGGATAGGCAAAAAATAAAGGCATCTTTCTTATTTAAATCAATGAGATACCCTTATTTATTGCCTATCTAATTATGCTATTTTCTTATCTTGTAAAGCACGTTCAACTGCATTGATTACACGGTCGCTTTTAGAACGTTCCGCTATATTTGCCAGTAAGACAAAGTCCACATCTAAACCTAGTAAATCAGCCACTTCACAAGCATGTTCTTCGCTCATTGTGCCACCGTTTCGCCATTTATTGACTGTACTGTGGTGTAACTCTAAGTATTTAGCCACTTGTCTATCGCTAACTAATTGTTTTTCAACACGTAAACGATTTAGTAAGTCTAACGTAGTTATCATATAAAGCCCTCCCAATAACAGTATAGTCTAGAGCGTAGAGTGACTGTAAGCAGTAGACACCCATGTGCAAATACTCTTTAATCTATCTCGTCAAGTCGGGAGACTTTGCGAACATCCTTTAAGCCCCCTTAATTGATTCGAAGCTTTTACGGGGGCTGTCTGTAAACAAGTGATGTTCCAAGGCTTTTAAGTATTGACCAGACTTATTAAAGAAGGATCAACACCATGTCAAATCAACGTAAAACCCCTGCTGAAATCATCCAAGATCGTATGGATGTGTTACAAAAACACAGTGACGAATACCAAGCTAATCCATCACTCACTGACCAAGGTAAAGAAGCTGCTGCTCATTACTACCGTGGAGCGTTGATTGAGCTTTACCGCCTTAAAGAAACGCTAAAGGCGAGATAATCCCACATGAGCATGTACGACTTAACCAATAAACAGCGCAAAGACCGCCCCTTGGCGTGTCTGAATCGTGCTGTGTTGGATAAAATCGTACAGTGTCCATCCAGTTCAACTGCGTTTCTTACATCTAATGGCCGTGGCGTTCGTAAGAGCTTTGCTCGTGATATTGCGATCGTAATGAAAGCCCTAGTAAACGAAATGTGCCTAAGCTCGAATAAGGTTGGTGTAGCTACAAAGGACGGCTTTGCTTTACGTTCTTGGGGCTACATTGCTGATATCTGCAATTTCCCAATCTGGCGTGTTAAACAGTGCGTTAAGTTCGCGTTTAACAAAGGTTGGATCACATCCAAACAGCCTAGAGAAACCTATACAGGCAAAGACAACCTACAAAAATGGCGCGGCCTAGCGTCTATCAAACGTGTAACAGACGCTTATTTTCACGATATCGGTATCTTCGAGCAATACAAAGAAGCCAAGACAGCGTCTAAACGTTGGCTCAAAACCTTTGCTAACCGCATCGGCCGTCCAGTGAAATACATTCAAACCCCAATTACACTACTACGCAGACGCCGCAAAGAAGCCGCAGAAGCTAAAAACCCAGTCCCAATACCACAATAGAGCTAACTCCACTCTATGCGCCTTAACTGGCGTTATTTGCGATCCATCTGCATCATTCACGCCCAATATTGGCTCATTCTTGCCGTTCTAACCAGTTATTTTACTAACACTTATCCACAGACAGACGATTTTTCATGCGCTTTAGGTTTCCATTCTCTCAATTCTGTTTGGCTTGTGCAAAAGTCGCGTACATATGGATCTAAACTACTCCTAGTTCTTACTACTATTCCCCACTCTATTTACTTAGTCCGCATAGTCTTCGACTAGAACCATGACATTAAGGATAGTAATGGTATTAATGCTTTTACCCCCTCGAAACTCGGGGATAAGTTAATGAAGCGGCCTTTCTTAGTCGCAAGCGACTTGCGGCCTTTGCGTCTGTGGACGAAATACAACGAAAGAATGGTGACTCTACAGATTGGGATGAGTTGGACGTGATTCTAAGAGCCTATCGCTTCGCGATGATTCAAGTAGAAAGAAAATCGTGATCTTGTAAAGATCATTTTAGATTTAATTAATATATTTCATTCTTTAATAACAAAGCTTCTCAATGGATATACATCATGGGTGTCTAGGTGTATATTACTTTCAATCAATAATAAAGAGAGTGTTATATGGTAAGTGCAGGTATAGTTTTTGAAAATTGTAGTAATTGTTCCGTTACAGGGGGAAGCGTGACTGGTTTTGGAGCTGGTGTTATTGCGACTAACACGCGAGGGTTACAAGTAAATGGAATGACGTTTGAAACAAGCGTAGGCATAGATGCTGAAGACTGCTCAAATCTCCACTTGAGTAACAATTCCCATACAGTTCCAATGTTGATTAGCTCCTCCCCAGTAAGAAGCAAAAATACACACGGCTGGCCACAAACTTCATCAACAATGGATTACGCACTCAGCTATCTTAAGTGTACTGACTTTGATCCATTTTCATAACAATAGGGATACATTACATGGCAATGTTCAAAATGAAAAACTGTCACGATATGACGCTGATAGATAACGAGACATCTTCAACTGAATTTCTTGATGCGGAAAACACGACTAACGTTTTCGCTAAAGGTAACAAAGCGGGTGTAGATTTCACTAAATCGGAGCTTGTAGAAAAACTGGAATTAATTATCTCATCTCTAAAAAAAGAAGATGTGGATACAGTTCTTACTAGCAATATGGAAGACCTGGTTGATGAACTTCGAGAAGAACAGCCGACTCAGAGTCGCGTCAAAAAGTGGTTAGGTCGTGTTTCAGGTGCAGTACAAACAGCAAAAGTTTCTGCTGAATTATTAAATGATGTCAAAGAGGTAATTCCATATATTGAAACATTCGTTCAAAATTTAAACCAATAGTGTAATCTTAAACTTATCAGTGATAGCTATAGAAAAACAAAGGCCACATCTTGAGATATGGCCTTTGTTTTCCTAAATTGCTATTGCTCGGGACGGTTCATAGTGAATCAAATCCATTCTTTGCATGGTGACTTTCTCCCCCGCTTTTGACGCCTTGAGCTCAAGCATCTCAACGTTAACGTGAAGCTTTTCACTTGTTCTAATGCTTTCAGGGAGGTTAAACAAAACGGGAACTTGCTTGCGTTGTTGCGGGTTTAAATCACAGTCTACGATACACAAGTAACCTACCAGTGCTTCACCATTGATTAAAACTGTTTTCGGCGTTATCGAATACACGCTCAAAGGCATGTAACCTAAATTGGTGATATCGAGCTTAATTCTCAGTTGGTTTCCTCGGTTAATCTTTTCAATCTTCGCAACATCGACTCTCAGAAACCTATCTTGCTTTAGTTCTTCGCGAGCAAACCACCGCTTTATTCTTCCAAACATTAAATTAGCCACCTTAAATGCAATACCTGTCGATTCCATATATAATCCTTCATGAGGTTTCATTTTGAGACTCGGGAAAGTTTGACAAAATGAAACAGTGTATTGAAACCGCGATTCTTCGCGGTTTTTGCATTTTAGCAATCATTAAATTAGCAGAGTATTAACCCACACCATTTGTGTGAAATAAGTACCATATAGTATTTCACTATGTATAATGGCTTCGTTCGTAAAACCTCCGGCTTGTTTCTTTTAACGTCAGTTAAGGCAACGAGCTATGGAACCATCCAAATACAAGTACCCTATTACGGCCAAATTGATACGTGATGCACGTTTACGTTCTGGCCTACAACAGAAAGACTTCATTTCTCAAAACAACCTTGAAATCACTCAAGCTACCTTTTCGCGTTGGGAAACGGGACAGGCGCAAGTGCCTGCTAATGTCCTGCTAAAGCTTGGTTTAGTTAGCGAGGCCATTGTCCTATGAGCTTCCTACACCTTGGCTTATTCCTCATGTTTATGTTCGGCTTTTTATGGGGGCGCGATAATTCCCTAAATCCTATTTCACCTTGTGAGTGTCCACCTATGATTGTCTACGGTTGGGCGCTTGTTGGTTTGTTCAATTATATTGGACTTGGTATAGGAGATTTCAGCCTATGAGCCTTAAAAAACAGTTCACCCAAATAATCACCGGTATTAAGGAATCGCGCCGCGTTCTCGAGGATGCGTCCCCAGATTGGTCGAAAGTATCCCCTCTAAAACTGGTTAGCACCGTAAAAGACTACGCCATTGCCAACTTCGAAGCTGCCCGTGAAATCTTCGACAGCAAAGTGGCCGCGCTCGAAAACCTACAGCAACAAATCGATGAACTACGCGAACAGGTCAAGCAGATTCAAGGAGAAGAACAATGATTCTAGGTTATGTGAAATGCACCGCACCGAATTGCAATGAAGCGATGGAAGTCAGCCAGTGCAGCGGTAAACGTTCGGCCTACCTAAAGGGACGTTGTAACGTTTGTAAGTGTACGGAGCAGCGCAGCAATGCCAATACTCAAGACTATCTACAGCAGTACAAGCCTTTAGAAGAGCTGAACCCTCCTGCCCCTGTTGAGCAAACCGAAGAAGTCGAAGTTCTGCAGGAAGCCCCAACCGAAACCCCACAACCTGAAACAGAGCCGAAAGGCGTATCGAGTTTACTTTGCGCTGGTATCGGTGCATGCATTGGCCTAACCCTTGGTAAAGCCGTCACGATTTTAAGAGCTGTATAAGGAACCTTATCCCATGAGCAAACCAAACACTGTAGAACTCGATCAACCTGTCATCGATGTAGAAGAAGTTGAAACGCACACCGAGCAAGATAAAAACGAGTTCCTAGACGAACTGGAAACCGAGTTTGACCCGCAGGCCGCGTTAGACAAAGCAGACGAAAAAGCCGAAGCCATGAACGCTCAGAAACTGGCACTCGAAGCCACAGAGCAAACCGTTCTTGTGGGAATGGGTATGGCCGACTTTGCCGTCAAAGAAATGCTTGATGAACGTCTAGAGATTGGTGAAGAGAACGCCCACGCATTAGCAAAAGCCGCCGCGCCGGTCATTTTAAAATACAACGTTGCGCCCCCTCCCTGGGCAGTGAAATACAAGGAAGAGATTGCCTTGGGAATGGTCGCACTAGGTATTACTGCTTCCCTGTTCATGCAGTATCGCGGCCTCAAGAAAGCCGATGCGCAAGCGGCCATTGATGCCGCTAACGAAGCGCAGAAAGAAAAAGACCAACAAACCACGCATTAAGCCGTTAAGTGAGACAAATCACACTTATTGCATATCTAAGCCGCTTGCTATTAGGCATCGAAGGCACATAAAGCAGTAACACTAAGGCCGCCCACTTTCGGGCGGTCTTTTTATTAGGGTTAGATATGGAACCAATCAACAATAACAACACACTTGATAACCACCACGCCTACATTGTCGGCATGTCGGGTTCGGGTAAATCGTCCTTGGCTAAGAAATTACTCATCTCTTCGACTGACCAAGTCGCCATTTATGATCCAAAGCGTGAATATGACGGCCAAATCGTGGGTCGTAAAATCCGTGTCTATGGCAACTTACGCACGTTCGCCAGTGCGCTGATGGCCGGACGAGAAACCAAGCAAGGTTTCAAGATAGCTTATCGCCCCTCAGAGCCTTCTGCGAAAGACTTCGACCTGTTTTGTCGTGTGGTGTGGAGCTGCGGCGATGGAAAGCACAAAAAGGCACTCAAGGTTATCTGTGAAGAAGTCGCGGAGAACTCGACAAGCTCAGGTAAAGCCACGGGCTACCATGGCAAGTTGCTGCGCCTTGGACGCTCTTACAACATTCACACCATTAACCTATTCCAACGTGGCCAAGAAGTACCTAAGACCATCATCGATAACTGTGAATATGGCTACATCATGCTAACCAAGACACCCAAGAGCCGCCGATACCTTGAAGACTTGACCGGAATATGTGCCATTGAACAGTCAAAATTAGTCAAATTCGACTACTTCAAGCAATACGGCGTGGTCGTTGAAAAAGGCCGAATCCGTTGGTAAACGTGAAATAAATCACACTTAAGGCATATCTAAGGCACATAACCATTAGGTATCGAAGGCATATAAAGCAGTACCAATAAGACCGCCTAATGTTGGGCGGTTTTTTATAGGTATTTACAAATGGCAGGTTTTACACCAAAGAAACTCGCGGTTATTGCTTTCGTTGCGGCTGTTGCTGCGGCGGGTGTGGTTTGGGCGTCAAACAACGTTGACGCTGTTGAAGACACCATCGGTTAAGGGAGTTCATTACTATGTCGACTCCAACCAAATTGAACTCTTTCACAGGGACAGGCTACGGTGAGAAAGCCACGCTGACTCTACCAATCGGCCCGACTTACGAAGAGATTTTCCTTGAGACGAATCTCAGTGCCGCGCAGCTAAGACGCATCACCATCACGCTAAACGGAGATGAGATTATTGTGCTTGATGGTGAGCTGATTAAGGCACTGGAAGCGTACAAAGGTCTCGCGCAAACCGAAGGCTTTTTCACTATCCCACTGGCTGATATCAGTGCGAAAACGAAAAACGGTGTGCGCTACACAGGGCTTGTGACGGAATCGGGCGATAACATCACGCTCGAAGTCGAAGTCGCTTCCACAAATCAAGACAGTGCCCCTTCTATCCAATTGCAAGCATGGGCGACCGTGTCCGCTCGACAAGCCGTTCGTGTGCTTGTGCCGAAAATCAAAAGACAAACCATGCAAGCCTCCTCAACCGAAAACGAATTTCTCGAATTGGTTTCGGGTCCGTTGCAGTTGGTGCGCCGCATGCACTTTCTAAGTGGTGAAATTCACGCGCTGCAAATTCACCGTGATTTTGTGAAGGTGTTCGACTCTTCAAAAAGTCTCGAAGAAATGCGCGCCAAGCGTAACCGCCGTTTCTGGCAAGCCGATTGTTTCCACTTCGATCCAATTATGCGTGGTTTCTACATCGATGAGCTGTTCGCAACAATGCACAACTCAGAGCTGAAATTTACGGTGAAGACCAAAAAGCCTGTTGGCTCTATTCCTATCATCGTTGAATCGGTAGAAGTCATTCGCCCTGACTTAGTGTAAGGAGAAGCCTTTTGTCTTTTTTCGACGATTTAGGAAATTTCGGCTCAGGCATGTTGGACGATGTAGGCGAAGGTATCGGCAACATCATCAAAACCGCCACCACGAGCGACCACTCGAAGAACGCCGCGACCACCCAACAACCACAGCAGCCAATCAAAGATAACAACGGCAATGCAGTGACGGGGTCACGTCAGTTACAGGGTAATGATAAAACATTGCTCTATGTGGGCGGTGGTGTCGGTGTCGCTGTGTTGCTGACCATGCTTGTCGTGGCCGTAACAAGATAAGGAGAAGGTATGCCATTAATGCTAGTGGTTCCCTTTCTCGCGGGTGGCCTTGGGTTTGGCGTGGGATTTTGGTCAGGCTCAAGTGCCACAAAATTATTAAAAGTCGCGGCTCTAGGTGGCGGCGGTTATATGGCTTATCGAGTCATTAAGGGGAGCAAATGATACCGGATCTTAGTGGAGGTCTGACAAATTCCGGCTCAATGCCTATTGATGCCGGAGGCGGTTCAGCTGGGCCAAGTGAAGCGACAGCAACGAACTCAATCGGTGGTATTCGAAACGGCTCTATCAACTTTGGAGGCGGCGCATCTTCTTGGCTGCCTTGGGTAGCAGTAATAGTCGGGGTGGCAATGTGTCTAAGAAAAACTTAAACATTCAATTTATCCCCCGCACCCGCAGAGATATTGATTATCACCTTAAAGAGCTTAAGCAAGCGTTCGTAGGCTCACAACAGGCCAAAGCAGAATGGACTGAAATGGTGGAACGTATTAAGACGGGTCAATCTGGGTTGTACCTGATTAAAGCGCGTGGCGTGTTACTTCGCTTTGTTGGGCGTGTGATTGATGGGAGTTACCACATCAATGCCATGGCCGGAAAAGGCATGCAAGAAGCGGCGCCACTCATCATTGAGCGGTGTGAAGCCATGGGCTACATCTCAATTAGCTATAACACCTATCGCAAAGGCATGGGACGAATTTTAGCCTCATTCGGTTTTGAACTTGATGAGCGCGTGTCTCAGGTAGAAAGCAGCTACATTCTGCATCTTGGGGGGGCTCATGGGTAAAGGCGGCAAAAGTTCAAGCTCGAACACTACCAGTACCACCAACACAAACGGTACGAGTGCCATCAGTGGCGATAACCTTGGCGTTGTCCTGTCTGGTATCAATGGCAACGTAGGTAACATTTCAGTGACTGACCACGGCTCAGTAAAAGCTGCGACAGACATTGCGAAGAATGCCCTAAGCAGCAACAGTGCCGCGATGAGAGAAGCCTCAAGGCTTGGCTCAAGTGCGCTCAAAGCAAACGAGCGAACCGTAGACAAATCGCTGCGATTTGGGCGCGATGCCCTCAAGACGAACGAAAGCGTGACCAAAGAAGCGCTTCGCTCAAATGAAAGTGTCAGCAAAGACGCCTTAAAGTCGAATCAAGAGTCATTAAAACAAGCTCTAGGCTTTGGTAAGGAGTCTTTGGCGAGTGCGTTAGGGTTTGGTCGTGACTCTCTAGAGGAAAACGGTGAAATCAGCAAAAAGGCCATGGACAACATGCGACAGAACAGCGCAGACACCACAGCCGCAGTGAAAGCAATGGCGATTCAATCGGGAGAGAACGCCCGAGCCGCTTTAGCCATGGCTGAAAATACCGCTTCACGCTCTCAAACAGGCAGTGCGGGCGAAATGTCTAAAGTCGCGATTGCCGTTGCGGTGGCGTGTGGTATCGGAATGGTCGCTATGGCCTGTAAGGGGGCGCAATGAAACAGCTAACCCTTAAGGCCAATGAAGAAAAACGTTTTGGTGTCGGATCTGATAAGTGGCTCATTGTTCGTGAGTCCCAAGAGTACCTTTACGTTCGCAGTGACAACGGCGAAAAAATCCGAGTTGATGCGGGAGATACGTTAGATATCGCAAGCTTTAAAGAGCTTGAGATTATCAACCCTCATGCGTCATCGATTCGCGTGGTGTATCAGCTCACTAAACGCGATCTGAAAACCACACCACCCGCCCTTGTGAAGTTCAGCGATTCGATGGCCGTCAGTGAAATACGTTCAGTCGTGACGACTCGAACGGAAACGGCGCAACGCTTCATTAGTCGCGACCACTTGGTGATTCAACCGAACCAAAAGAAACGCTTGTTTAACGCCTCAGTGACACGGCTAGAGGCGATTATCCAAAACATTAGTGATTTGGAAGTAGAAGCCATGCTGGGTGACAGCTACGTTTCCGCTGTAGTGGGTTTACCGATTATGGGAGACAGACAAGCCCCCGCAGGAATGACCGTGACAGGTGGTGGTGAGCTTTGGGCGTATAACAACAGCAACACACCTTTAAAACTGGCAATGATGGAGATTCACCGATGAGCCACATCATGCCCCGTCGAGTGATCGTGAAATGCGATCCACTCACGGAACATCTTAAAAACTTACAGCCTGAACAAGTAGACGCCCTGCTTATGATGCAAGGTGTTTACAGCAATCAGGTGTCATTAAGTGCGGCCGTTGTATCGATACAACGCCATATTTTCGAATCAGATAATGACGTTCACGAACTGGCGGATAGTGTGGCAGCGAATACGCTCCCTCGCCTACAGAACGTTGCACAAGAAATGGAGAAACACACTCTATGAATACTAACTTTGCGGCAATCGGCCAACTGGTGACCGAAGCCCGAAACCTACTCGATAGCATCAAAGGCGGTGCTATTCGAACGATGCAAACTCAGTTTGATGCACTGATTAAAGCCAAGAAAGTGACTTTGGATAAGTTTGTTAGTGACCAATACGGACGTGTTAGTTCAGTGCTTAATGATGTGCATGGAGAGCTTCCGCATGTTTTGTTAACACGCAACCAACGAATGGAAACAGTCAACACTAAATCTATTCGCGGTTTTAAAACTATCTATTGCCAAGAGTTCGAAGTCATAAAAGAGGCAACGGTACACGGTAGTTCAGGTGTGGATCATACTGGCAATGGCGTTCTCGAAGAGTTTCGAGCGAGTGTTATAGGAAACAAAACTTATGTAAATGGATATTTCGACATTGTGCGTATTAAGTTCAAGCGTTCAGCCGATGCAACACACCCATCACGTCTAAATAACTTTTGGAATAATGGTAACCATCAAGGGGCTATGACTGGGGCTGCTTTAGTTAAAGTCATTAAAGGCAATGTTGGTGGGTGGCCTGTACAAATAAGTCATGCTAACGGTTGGGAGACTCGTGGAAGTCAAGCTCGCGCAGAAACCCGAAGTGCAAACCTTCATAGCGGTCTTGGTCATAGCTGTATCACACTTGGCTCAAACTCAATACCAAATGATGAAGGAGAGATTCTAATTTGCCTGTTTGGTGTAGCAAATGGTGTGGTTGATTTTGACCGTTGGGGGCTTTGGCCTGAACTGGATAAAAGTTGGAGAGTGTAACTGTGATTGTATTAGTAGATGGAAAACAAACGGCTGTTGTAGGTGGTCTAATTAGCAAAACTCAAGCTGTTCAAATGCTACTTGATGATATTGATATATCTCGGGTCACTTTACGCTTCACAGACTTTAATGAAGTTCGCAAAGCTCGTGAACCACTAATGAAAGAAGCCGACGACCTTATTAACAAGGTATTAGATCTGGGGCTCGATGCCACAACGTTCCGCCAATATCGCCAAGCACTCCGCGATATCCCTCAAACCTATAGTAATCCGGAAGATGTGGTATGGCCTCAAAAACCATCATTGCCGCAAGCGTCTGCGTAATTGGGGGGCTTGCCTACATGACATACAGAAAGACACTACCTCGCGGGGTGCGTAACAACAACCCGCTAAACATCCGTGAGTCTAAAGGTGATCGCACTAAGTGGGACGGCGAGCACCTTCTCGACCTCGACAAAAGCTTCGAAGAGTTCAAGCACCCTACCTATGGTTTTCGCGCAGGAGCGCGGATTCTTCGCAGCTACTCACGACAAGGTTTTCGAACCTTAAGCGAGATGATTAGCCGCTTCGCTCCATCCATTGAAAACGATACCGAGCTTTATATTAAGCACGTTAGCGAGTGGACGGGCATTGGTCGTAATCAGGTTATCGATGTGAACAACAACGAACAACTAGCCACGCTCTTACATGCAATGAGCCGTAAGGAAGTCGGCAACTATTACGGCTTGAGTATGGCGCGTGAAGGGGTTGCCATGGCATGACCAAAGCAGATTTCAAGAGCATAGCATTAACCGTGGTAGGTGGCGTTCTCGCCGCCTACACCATCAAGTTTTTAAAAGGAAACAAACTACTATGAAAAAGTTTTTGAGAGAGAACCTTTGCATTGACCTTGACCAACCTTCAACGAAGAAAGGCATTGCTTTAGTTGGTGCGGGCATTGCCCTAGCCTCTGGTCACCCTGAATTTCTGACCGCTACGGTGACAGAGACAGGGGTTCAATATGGCGGTCTTATTGGTACGGTTGTGCCATTCGCCGTGGGACTGTGGGAAGCCTTTCGCAAAGAGTGGGATTGATGGAGTATCAGACTATTTTAGTGTTTGCGCTTAGTTCGCTTTTCTCTGGAATCGGTGTAGGAATGACATTAAAAACAGACGTGAAGTGGCTAAGAGTCATGCTTGAAAAAATGGATGAGCGTGTCACAAGATTAGAGAACAAATCATGAAGCGTTCTTATCTCGTTGTGGTTCCTGTCCTTTTATTCAGTTCACTTTGCGTCTACGCCAGTACTAGGCGTAAAGCTGAACTAAAAGACTTTGATCCAAGGAAACTCCCCGACTATGAAACGCATAAGATCCCAAATTTAAAAAACTTACTGCGTAAACTATAGCTCGCACTTTGCGAGCTACACCACTCAGATGTATGCTACCAGCCTCATAAGCATAAAGAGAGAAAAACAATGAAAAACAGTGGCTTAATTTTTGGAATGGTGTTGTCTGTCGGTCTAGTTGGCTGTGGTGGCGGTGGCGGTGGCGATACCAGTGCCGGTGGCAGTAATAGTGAAGAATCTAGCGCAACAAAGTTTTCAGGCAATGGCATATATGTTAATCAACTCACTTCACAAGCAATGCTCATTGACTCTGCAAGAGCTAAGGACAACCTTGTTCTGGGAGACTTTACCGAGGATGCTGTTTTCATCGCACATAATGGAACGACAACAACAAATCAGATGAAAACCGTCGGTTTAACAGTTGTTACTAACACCATTAGCTACACCGATGAAGAACAAGAAATGACGGCTACTTTTTCGGATAAATCAGTTACATTAAATACAGTCATAGATAATAAGAACGAAATCTATTCGATGGATAAGACTTCGGATTCTTTAGAATTAGGAAAGATTGTAGGTACACATACTGACCCACAAGACGGCAGTACATGGACCATAAACGGCGACGGCTCTTTCATTATCAATTCTGATTGCACGATCTCAGGGAATCTTGTGCGTAATGGTTCATACTTCGATATAAAGGGTGCACAGGCTGTATCATGTGCAGACGCAGAGATGAATGGTTCATACGATGGTGTGTTGCTAACAGTTGAACTTAACGGGATAAACCGTATTGCAGGAATCTTAGGCAATGAAAACTATTCACTTTGGGGAAACTCACCTATTTAAGCAAAACATTATTTAATCACAGGGCGTTTAACGCCCTGCTTTCTGAGTCTAAACCGTTTCTTTTTTTTTCTTCTAAATTGAATAACATTAGAGGCGGTTTCAAGGCTCATTTTTATATCTAGCTCCATAAGATCATAAGCTGACAGCTCGCGCCCTCCTGGAGTGTATAGAACATCCCCCCGAATCTTAAAGCCTCTCCATGACTTCGAAGTCGGCAAGTATCCACGGTGGATCACTAAAAGTAATCGGATGACTGATAAAGGCCAATTACCTTTTGTTTGCCAGTTCTTAACGGTTTGAGGCGTTACACCAAAAAAGGCTGCCGCTTCATCACGCCCATCAAAATGCCATAGCAGCAGGTCATTAACTTGATTGATGTATAGGCCGTTATTGAATAGCTCTTCTTTTATCTTATTTTTCATGTGATCTAAGTCTCATTTCTTGTAAATGGACGAAAATCATATTTTTCTAGTAGTTCAGTCACAATCAACATAAGAGCTTCATATATATAAATATTTACATTTGTGAGAGACCTACCACTGACTTATTTGGCTACTACTGTTAATTCAAACACCTATGCAGCTTGTTTTACATAAGAAGCCATAATACGCATAAAATCTGGGAGACTTATTAGCCTTATACTTGGCAGATTTCACGTACAGAACCACTTAATTTATTTCGCTTAACCATTTTTATGGGTTTGACTACACGTTGAATCAAATTAACTCTTTAACTCTTTAACTCTTTAACTCTTTAACTCTTAGATGCTATCCATTCAATATTTAACTTTCTACAGCCGACGGCTACACATTGCTTGTGTAAGTTATGAAAATGTAATCCTATTGTTGTGCTTTCAGATTTTACACACGCTACATACATAACATCTAGAAACTTGGTTTCAATTGAGAATCCTGTTTCATCTTCCAACTGCAACTGATCAAGCATTCGAAAACTCCAACAGATTACTGAAACCTAATCTGATTTGCTGATGTGGACTCTTTCAAGTTGAGTTCGTTTCAAGCTCTCTCCATTAGCGTAGCTCTAGTTACTTAAGGTTCCATGAGCTTGTCTCTGAAACCCAAACGAAATTATGAACAAGCTACATTGAATTCAAAGTATGTCCGCAGCTAATTTCACAGGTTACAAGTTGACAATAAGTGACAACGCAACGCACTTCCGATTCACTACGTTCTGGAATGGTCATTACGCCTTGTCTTACAACTGAGATATTGACACTTCTATTATCTACAAGCTTTTAAAATCAGATATTTAGACAGGTTTCGTATTAACTAAGAGGATTCATCTGACCTGTCTGATCTCAGCTATAACCTAGTTGGAGGCTACGAATTCAATACTCATGATGTTGTTAAGTTAGGACTAGAAGCCGAATACCGAAAAATTGGTAAGGTAAGCTATAGCGATTCGATGGATATCGAAGGTCAGGCTTTCTTCGTCAACGTTAAGCCAAAATTCATTGTTAAAGGAGATGAGTTAGATTTATACGTATCACTATTAGCTGGTGTTGGCTCGATGGATATGGACGTAAAAATGTCCGGAACCGCGGAATCTAAATCAGAAGCAGCTTACCAAGTTGGTGCAGAGCTTGGTGCGATAGTCTCAGACAATATCGACATCCACCTTGGCTACCGAAATGCACGTGTTGAAATCTACGATGTCGATGTTTCTTCACAAACCGCTTATATTGGTGCGCGATACAAGTTTTAACCCCTTCGAATAACCGTTAGCCCACTCTAGCAAAGCCTTCCTCTCTAAAGTGGGCGTTACTCGGTCCTTTATCTTGACTAAATCGGCCTATAAAAGTTACGTTGTATCTTATTTTGTGTAGGTATAGGAAGTTTAAGGGACTACGTTTTGCAAAATAAACCACCTAAACAGCCCACTATTTCGTGTTTAAATTTTGATCTATCAAACAGTTATAATTGAAAATAAGGTGATTAAGCAATCAAATGCTGTGCATTCGGAGTTGCATTACCAATTAAAGTGTTAACATCAGGAAATGTTGTAAACTAGGTGTTTGATATGTTGCCTAAACTTTATAAGTTCAGATCGCTCCACGATAGAAACATACAATCTATATCCGAGTGTTCGTTGTGGTTTGATTACGCTAAATCCTTTAACAACCCTTTTGATTCTAACCACATCTTCAGCCAGTGCCTTCAAAATGATTTTAAGGTGATGTGTTTCTCGCAGTCCAGCGACCACCCTATACTGTGGTCTCAGTATGGTGACAACTTCAAAGGTATGTGTATTGAGTATGACCTTAACTATTATGAGGGTGACGCGAACCTAAATTGCTTTGAGGTTCAATATGAAGACCATCCAAACAATATCTGTTTGCCTTTGTTAGAGAAGTTACCGCCATTAAGCTTAGGTACCGAACTCTTTAAGGTAAAGCACTCTAATTGGCGCTATGAGCGTGAATATCGCTGGGTACTTCCTAAGGAAGAGCTCGAAGGCAATAAACTGTTTCTTAACAAACAATGCCTTACTTCAGTCATTCTCTCAGAGCATGCTCCAGCGGATAGAAAGCTTAAACTGTTAATGACATGCCAACGCCTAGGTATTCCAGTCAAACAAGCAATGGCCAAACAGGACTCATTCACGTTTGAAGTGGTTTGCTAAACAGCCACTGTTGGTAAGTCAGGCTTTGTCATAACCCACATAAAGTGACAGTGCAACTTAAAAGAAAGAGCCACACAAGTGTGGCTCTCTTCATTACATCTTATCGGTTATTTTACCTGGTACCCTATTCTGCATTTGCTCAATCGTCATCGCTGACATTTGAACATTGGAAAACCAATAGGGTCTGTGCTTAACATTGAACAAATCACTATTATCCAGCGCTTCAAAAATAGAGAACTTTCTCCCTTGGGCTAACGCAGCTCCGTAAAGGGTTCTTTCTAGCGCTGGTATGTCATTTACTTCCTCTAACAACGCTCGCTTTATAAACTGGTTGGTTGGGCTCCAGTCAATAAATTCGACAAGCTTCTTAATTAGCTTGAGTTCGAGTTGCTCTATCATCGACTCTAGAAATTGCGTATTTGGGATGACTTCAGCGCAAGCATAATACTCTTCATGCTTATCACTCGCATCACGATAGCCGATCATGGTTTTAACCAAAGCATCTTCGAATGTCGAAGAGAAATGATTACAAATCAGAAATAAAGGTAAGACTCTCAGTACACCTAAAAGAATTCCAACATTTGGATCTTTAACGGACGTTTCTTGTAACCTCATGCGCGTAGTATTCGAGGTCACCACCAAATGTTGCCAAACCTTCGGTACGATATGTTTAATGTTGTTGTCATTCCACTTAATCAGTTGCTGACTCATTAGTAATGGAAACAACAAACGGCAGTTCTCGATACCGATTTGCCTTGCCGCAACTTTGGGGTCGAGAATGATTTTAGATTTCTTACCGTACTTTTCTGTGAACTCTCGGTTAGACACAAACTCAACAAGGCTAGAGCTAAGCGCCCTGCTTTCTGATGATATTTTGTGTAACTTTGAAAAGTTTAAAGATGGAGAATACCCAACACTTGCGAACTGATTGTAATCGGGTAATTGGGTAAATAAGGAGCTTATGAGTGTGCCTTGAAGCTTCTCTAACATAAGTGCAGAGGCGGCGTCACTCACATCATCAATGACGTAACGCAGTGTCTGTTGTTTGGCCGCTACCTTCTCGCGTTTGGCATTTACTCTGTCTTGCTCACAGCGCAATAGAATGCGCTGATTATGTGAAATTCGATCCGCTTCATCAAAGATTACGCTCTCGCAATATCTATTCTCTAAGCTAAGTAGCGTGTCGACCTTTGATTGGTCGAGTTTATATTTTGTGGATATCAACCATTTAGTAAAACGAGCCTCAACGTTAATTGAAACTTTTCTAGAGATCTCTATGACTTCTGGGGTGTAATTTTTATTTGCTAACAACAACCGAGACTTTCCTTTGCCCTAATCTTCTTTTGGCAGCATATGCTGACTTTATAAGTGAGCTAAATATTAATAGAAATTAGAGATTGGTTCACGAAATTGTTTCATTAAAATTATAAATATTTAGTTATAGTGCATTAGAGCAATTATTCTGATATGTGAATACGAATGTATTTCTCAGGAAAGCTGTACTTGAACTTTTTACGTTTAGGCAGATGCTTTTTAGCTTCTTTGCAGATTTTGCTATCCCCAGAGGTTCTGATCTTTTTGATTCTTGCATAGCCTTTGGCGTGCTTCATCTCAATCATAAGATCACAATATCCTTCTAGCTCAATATGACTCTTACTAAGCCCTTTAAGGACAGAGGTCTTAATCTTCTTTGCTACTGGGTTAATCAAGGAATCGTCGGAAAGTGTTAGTGGTGACAAAAAGCACAATAAAATTACAAGATATCTCATACTGTTCTCTTTTAGTTAAAATTGAAAACAGTATGCAGATAATGGAGAGATGTTTAGGATTAACTTAGTATGATGTTGTATTGGATAACACGTAATTATCGAAAATTAAGCTTTCTTTGAGCCTTTAGACTTGAATCCGTTATGCGGGAACACATTGCGAATGCGTTGCTGTACGTTTTTAGGTACGTCCTTAGTGAACTTCAAGTTATAGCCAGAACGTTTCGCATACACTTTTAATTCGCCCTTAAACGCATTGTTGTGGCCGATCTCTTGAAGGTTGTGCTTAAAACTCGGCGGAAGATGACCTTTAACCTGCTCAATAGCGCCATCATTGAATTTAATTTTCAGGACGGGTCTATCTACAGCGACCAACCAAAATACCAACACTGCACCGATTAAGATTACATACATCATAACGTCACCACTAATATTGATGGTTACTTATCGTCAGAAAGAAGCTTGCTTAAATCTTCTTTAAGGCTCGTTACCGTTTTACTCGCCTGTTCGCTGCGTGATGCTTCACTCACCAAATATTCAATGGCGTCAGACAAGGTACAACCTAGCTCATTCGCTCTTTGGGATAGCTTTTCCCAGACGCGATAATCGAGGTCGATTGATTTCTTTTTGGTATGAACTTGTTCAGCGTTAAAGTGGCGTTTGCGCTTCGCCCTAATCGCCTGTTTGAGCTTATTGTCGAGCTCTGGAGACATGTTGTCTGATATCCACTCAAGCACACCTGTAGGTTGGTGTTCGAGCTTTAATAACGCCTGAATAGCGACGTCAGCTTCACTTGAATCAATGTGGCAGGTGATCAATTCGCCTTCTTTCCATTTTTTGACCAGATAGTTCCATTTCCAACCACATTCTAAGTTTTCAAGTTGCTGATATTTCATGTCTAATCTCGAGTGTTAATCCTAGTGACAGCGTAACCCAAAATGGGCGATTTAACAATTATTGTCTTGAAAGAATAGACCAAGATCATACTTATATTAGTCCAGTGATCGGTAACGTCCATATAGAGCTACAAGCGAGATCGGTTTTTCTATATACTCCCTACCTCATTATCATAATCAGAAACTTAAATGACTCAAGTAGATTGGCGACATGTTACGCCTCAGTACGACGAATATAGCGCTCAATTAGAGCAATTCCATGACATCTCGCCTCTCCCATTTTCAGATATTCAACACAGATTCAGAGACGCGTTGACTCGCTTTGTCCGCTTATCAAACCTTTCACGTGTTTTGTTAGTCAACTCTCCGGACAACTCGATCTATCGCCAAATGATCGTTGAGTCTTTAGTCGCTGAGCTGAATGACGATGCACAGCCCGTTATCAAAACCGAATCGTTGAATGCAATTTCTCTGTTTGACCAAGTTCAGTCTAGAGATGGAAAAGTCATCGCGACGAAACCTGGTCTACTCACCAGAGCAAACAACGGCTACTTGATCGTATCTGCAAATTTGATTCTTGCTAATCCGGGTAGCTGGTTATTATTAAAATCTGCGCTTCTTGGCGAAGCTGTCGAACCAATCAGCAGTAACCCTGAGCACTTGAATCAATCACCAACGCTTCCTCTTACATACAACATCAAATTGATTGTCGTTGGAGACAGAGCGCAACTCGGTGACCTTGATTACTTGGATAGCGATATTCAAACCGGTTTTTGTCTTTTTAGTGAAATTGAACAAGACATTAAACTTTCTGAAGAGACTTTGACTCAATATCTAGGGTATCTGAAGTGGCTTCAGCAGCGTTACGAACTGCCGAATATGACTCAACAAGCGTTGACGGCGATTTTGACCGCAGGCGCCCGAGAAACAGAAGATCAAAGTTACATTCCATTGTGTCCGATTTGGCACAACGCGCTACTGAATGAAGCGCTGATTGAAGCCAATAACGGCGAGATTGATATTCAGCATATCCAACAAGCTCAACAGCATAAATACAATCGAGAATCATACCTACCAGAGCGCGCACTTGATGATATTCGAGATGGCCAAGTCATCATCGAAACTGAAGGTGAACAAGTGGGCCAAGTGAACGGCCTAACCGTTATCGATGTTCCAGGTCACCCAATCTCTTATGGTGAACCTGCACGTATTTCGTGTGTCATTCACTTTGGCGATGGCGATATTGCCGATGTTGAACGTAAAGCTGAGCTTGGTGGCAATCTGCATGCGAAAGGCATGATGATCATGCAAGCGTTCGTTAGCAGTGCGCTAAACCTTGAAGATCCATTGCCATACGCTGCGTCTGTCGTGTTTGAACAATCGTATTGCGAAGTTGATGGCGACAGTGCTTCACTTGCTGAGCTGTGTTCTCTAGTGAGCGCACTATCTGAATACCCTATCGACCAACAAATCGCTGTAACGGGTGCTGTCGACCAATTTGGTCGTGTGCAAGCGGTTGGTGGCCTCAATGAGAAGATCGAAGGTTTCTACCATGTTTGTAAGCATCAAGGCCTAACAGGCAAACAAGGCGTGATACTTCCAAGGTCTAATTTGAGACATCTTGCACTGAAACCGGATCTTATCGAAAGCATCAAAAACGAAGAATTTCACATCTGGTCTGTGTCAAATGTAGACGAAGCTATTCCTCTAATTATGAACAAACCATTTAGAGACGATGAAGAAGAAAGCGTTCTTAGCAAAATCGCGGAACGTATTGAAAACTTTGAAAGACATGAGCACCCAATGGGAATTGTGGGACGCATCAAAAACTGGTTTGTCTAGTACTGATCGGACTTGTTTAGCGTACACCTGTTCACTAATATGCACCTATCAAAAATCGGAGTAATTGATAATGCAAAACAAACGTGATTCTTACACTCGCGAAGAGCTTCTAGCTTCAAGCCAAGGCGAACTATGGCCACAAGGCCCTCAACTACCAGCACCAAACATGTTGATGATGGACCGCATCACTAAAATGTCTGAGACTGAAGGTGATTTCGGTAAAGGTTTGGTTCTTGCTGAGCTCGATATTACTCCTGACCTATGGTTCTTTGATTGTCACTTCCCTGGTGACCCAGTAATGCCTGGTTGTCTAGGTCTAGACGCTATGTGGCAGCTGGTTGGTTTCTACCTTGGTTGGGTTGGCGGCGCAGGTAAAGGCCGTGCTCTAGGTGTTGGTGAGGTTAAATTCACAGGTCAAATCCTACCTACAGCGAAAAAAGTAACGTACGAGATCCATATGAAGCGCGTTGTTAACCGTCGTCTAGTTATGGGCCTTGCAGACGGTCGTGTGCTTGTTGATGGCAAAGAGATCTATGTTGCTAAAGATTTGAAAGTTGGCCTTTTCCAAGATACATCAGCATTCTAATTAGATAGTTAGATTCGAATAAAGCAGCCAATGGCTGCTTTATTTTTGCCTCCAAAACATTTAGTTATAGTGCATTAAGGTTCGGATTAATTGAGATATCGCGTCCACCAGCTATGAATGAAACATGAATATCATAGAAACATTGCTCTTGGCCGTTTCGCCGTTTGCAAACTTTACCCCCCCTAAAAACTAACAAGGCCCCATTGTATTTAAAACAATGGAGCCCTGACCTTGAATTCGTTGCGCTCTATCTACTTGTAGAGACCTGCTTGTTTATCATCTCTGGCATCTCGCCAGCCACCTAACCAATAAGACCGAGAATCCATTTGGCTATATGGGCAAGCTTCTTGTGACCTACCGTTTAAACCAGCTTTATAGCCTTGAGATTGTGCTCGTTCTAGTCGATCACGCTTTTGTCTCTTCATAGTGCAGTCCTCATACGGGTATTTCGATTTACTAACATACAATGATTACAACTTTGCGGAGTTTTTGTGACTCCAAGTCTAAGAATTGACCAATTTTTCGATTTTCTCAAGGCGAAAAAAAGCCCGAGTTCAGAATTGTGAACTCGGGCTCAAGAGAAAAAATTATTTAAATTTTCTACGGAACCCTAACAGACCAAGCACAGTCAAAGTTAACCAACCTAGGCTACCACCTTGACGATCGACTTTCTCTGAGTCAGCACTACGAGCTTGAATATCAGCTTGAGTTTTACCAGCGATAGGAACAAGTTTAACCGCTACAACCTCCTCTACCGCATTAGATGACGCGCCACCACAGTATGAGTTGTGAGACGTTGTATCATAAGGCTGAGCTGTTCCACCAATAGTACACTTAATCGCAGTCGCTGAAATTACACCAGCATCGTTAATGTCGGTTGCATCGATGATTCTAAACTTGTTGTTTTCACCAGAGGCATTACCATCATTGGTTAGATCATCTAGCCACCAAGCTTTGTTATCAAACAGCGCAATTCTTGACGAGTCAGTGCCATTTGCTTGATACGGGTAAATAAAACCACGATGTCTACGTTCACTACCTTCAACTTCACGAGTCGTTTCCGCATCAATCTGGCCTACAAATTCATTGTAGTTATTTACCGCTTTAGCTTCGCCACTTGAGCCACTAAAGAAAATTCCGCCAGACAAGAAAGTTGCTGTTGGGTTTGTCGCATCCGTTACAACAAAAATCTTATTACCTGCACTGCCGTTCTCCGGTACATAGCCATTACGTTTGGCATAACCAACTGCGAACAAGTTGTCGTTAATATCCGTCGCAACAGAGTTACTGTATCTCGCATCGTCGTTAGACGAGCCAGACTTAACTTCTGCACCACTAATCTCTTTAGTTGTCCATGTATTATTACTATCTGTTAGATCCAGAGACTTACTAATGAATACAGAAGCATTCATATCTTGTAGGTCACCATTACCATCAGCCGTATTATAGCCTACGCCGTAAAAAACAGAGTTAGATTCAACAATTGAACGCATGCTACCTTGAGCAAAGTAATCGCCTTGTTTGGCGTCACCGCTGCGAATCCAATCGATTTCTTTGGTTGTAGTACCGTCCCAGATCGCCGCTTTCGAACTGAACGCATTGTATGGCTTAGATGTGTCCGTTGCCCCTTGGTCTACCGACACACTACCTACATTGTAAACAGTACCATTACTTGCTGTAATCGCTTTCCATGCACGCGTTTCAGAAGTGCCCTTAGGACCAGTTGCTGTCGTAAATATCGCATTGTTGCGGATATCACCTTCAGATTTAACGCCTAATGGCTGCGCTGCATCATCAAGTGAGTTAATCACCGTATTGCGATTTTCAAATGTAGTACCACCTTCAACAAATGCCTTAGCATTGACGTAACTTGGATCATCTTTTTCTTTAATCCACGTATCGTTCCAACGATTTTTAGCCCAGCTCTCACACGTAGAATATCTAAGCTCTCGATAACAATAGTTTTCGAAATCAACAAACTCTTGGATGTATTGGAATGGAGCATCCATTGCGAAAGGCACTTCTTCGCGATAGCTTACCGCTTCAACCGTATTTCGAGTTTCACCAGCAAGTTTGAATGTAGTGTCAGCACAGTTTGTTGCCGCTGAGTCAAAACATCCTAGTGCAAGGTCATTCGTTCCGTCGGTAGCACTACCAGGCTGGATCGCTACACCGAAGATTTCAGATGCACCGGTAATCGAAGGCGTTACCTCAACTACCTTATAAAGCGCAGCGTTGGCATTAGTTGCAGCCAAAACTAGGGCTGCAACTGTCGTTAATTTAAATTTAGTACAAGTCATTATTACTTCTTAACTTTCCTGTTGTAGTGCCTCGAGCTCTTCCCAGCGCTCAAATGCAACTTCAAGCTCCTGCTCTGTCGCAGTTAGCTTATCTAAAACTGGCTGTGTCTGCTCTACAGATTTCGAAAAGAAGCTTGGATCGTTAACTTCTTCCTGAAGAGCTTCAATTTGTGTTTCCAATTCTTCTAAACGTTGTGGTAACGCTTCTAGCTCTCGCTGTAGCTTATACGATAACTTCTTAGGTTTAGCTTTAACTGGTGCAGTTTTGGGAGTTTCCTCAACTACTTTCGCTGGCTTTGATGGCTTTTCAACCTGTCGGTATTCAAGTGCCTGCTTTCTTTGTTGTTGAGCATCGTGATAGCCACCAACAAATTCTTCAATCACGCCGTTGCCTTCGAAGATCCAACTTGTCATCACTGTATTATCTACAAACTGACGATCGTGGCTTACTAAAAGAAGCGTACCCTGATAGTTGGCAAGCAAATCTTCTAAAAGTTCCAAAGTTTCGATATCTAGATCGTTGGTTGGCTCATCGAGAATCAGCAAGTTGTTCGATTTAAGGAAAATACGAGCTAATAACAGGCGGTTTTTCTCACCACCAGACAGCGCTTTAACAGGAGTACGAGCACGTTTAGGAGAGAATAAGAAATCTTGTAGGTAGCTAAGCGCATGACGCTCACGGCCACCTACTGTTACTTCTTGCTTACCATCCGCTAGGTTATCGATAACCGACTTCTCTGGGTCAAGAATTTCACGGTATTGGTCAAAGTACGCCACTTCAAGTTTCGTACCGCAATGCAAACGACCAGAATCAGGTTTTAGCTGGTCAAGAAGCAACTTAAGAACCGTACTCTTACCACAACCATTCGGACCAATCAGTGCAATACGATCGCCACGCATGATGTTGAAGCTAAAGTCTTTAACGATCTGTTTGCCTTCGAAACCAAAGTTAATGTTCTCAGCTTCAAATACAATCTTACCTGAACGCTGAGCATCATCGATTTGGATAACCGCTTTGCCCTGCACTTCACGACGATTCAAACGCTCTTCACGTAGCTTCTTAAGCGCACGTACACGACCTTCGTTACGAGTACGACGAGCTTTGATACCCTGTCGAATCCATACTTCTTCCTGAGCGAGCTTTTTATCGAATTCAGCGTTCTGCATTTCTTCAACGCGAAGCGCTTCTTCTTTCTCAACTAGGTAATTTTCGTAATCACCAGGGAAAGAACTCAATTTACCGCGATCAAGGTCGACGATACGCGTAGCCATCGACTTAATGAACGCACGGTCGTGCGAGATAAAGATGATTGAACCACGGAAGTCTTTAAGGAAGCCTTCTAACCATTCAATAGTAGCAACATCCAAGTGGTTCGTCGGTTCGTCGAGTAGAAGCACGTCAGGGTCACACACAAGCGCACGAGCAAGAGCCGCTTTACGTTGCCAACCACCAGATAAGTCCGTCAGCTTAGTTTCGGCTGTCAGCTTTAAAGCACCTAGAACATTCGTTACACGGTCTTCAAAGCGCCATGCATTAGCGTGATCCAATTGTTCTTGTACACGAGTAAGACGGTTTAGGTTCTTTTCACTAGGGTCGGTCGCGATCAGATCCAGAAGATCATGATAGATCTTTAGCTGCTCGCCGATTTCAGCAAGACCACCAGCTACATAATCATAAACTGTGCCTTCTTCGTTACGCGGCGGATCTTGTTCCAAGCGAGACACAACCACATCTTGTGTAATTTGCATCTTGCCGTCATCCATGATGATGTTGCCAGAGAGGACTTTCATCAACGTAGACTTACCAGCACCGTTGCGCCCCACTAAACAAACACGCTCGTTTTCTTGCAGCGCGAAGTCTGCACGGTCTAATAGTGGGTGGTCGCCAAATGCTAACTGCCCATTATGAATTGTAAGTAATGCCATTCTTCTTTAACCAATCATTAAGTTCTAACAAGCCAAATGGCCAGTTAAGCTCTGAGTGTTGAGAACCGTCAGAGCTTTCAAATTTGAGCACCGGAATAGTGACCCCGTAACGGGAAAAGAGCTCATCATCGAATGCGATGTCGACAACATTGATATGATGGCTAATGTTTAACTGTTCCGTGAGTTGGAATGCCATCTCACATAGATGGCACCCTTCTGTACTGTAGAGAGTCAGCACTATATATCCTTATACAATCTCTTAACTACTTATGAGTAATCAACCAGCAGTTATGAATATGCTTATTGCGAGAGAAATCTAGAGGCAATGTCTTAGCAGAGATGTTCTGAGCCTTAAGACCTAGTTCGTCTAGAGCTTCCAAGTCCATTTTGAAGTGACGCTTGTTGTTAGAGAACACAATCGTACCTTCCTCACGAAGCAGGCGTTTTAGGTTCTCCATCAATTGGATATGATCACGTTGAACATCGAAAGATTGATCCATACGCTTCGAGTTAGAGAACGTTGGTGGATCAATAAAGATCAGATCATAAGAACCCTGCTCTTTAGCCAGCCATTGTAGACAGTCAGCTTGAACAAATTGATGTTGACGACCGACACGTCCGTTAAGCTCCATGTTCTCTTTCGCCCACTCTAGGTAGGTATTCGACATGTCAACGGTGGTTGTAGCGCGTGCGCCGCCCACAGCAGCGTGTACAGATGCACTACCTGTATAAGCAAACAGGTTAAGGAAATCTTTGCCTGCTGCCATTTCACCGATACGACGACGAGTAATCTTATGATCAAGGAATAAACCTGTATCTAGGTAGTCGTGAAGGTTAACAATCAGCTTAACGCCATACTCATTTACTTCTAGGTTCGATGAATCTTGAGAAAGCTTCTGGTATTGAGAGCGCCCTTTTTGCTTCTGACGAACTTTCAGCACAACGTTATTGGCTTCAACGCCGGTCACTTGAATAGAAGCACGGATGATATCGGTTAGACGACGTTTTGCTTTCTCTTCCGGTACATCTTTAGGTGCAGCGTATTCTTGAATCACAAGGTGACCTGGGTATACGTCAATCGCTACATTGTATTCTGGTAAATCCGCATCGTAGATACGGTAACAATCTAGTTGCTCTTTCTTAGCCCACTTGCCAATTTTACCGATGTTCTTCTTAAGACGGTTCGCGAAATCAGGCGCAATCTGCTGTTCTTGCTGCTCTGTTGGGCGCTCTGACATCGGACGAGCGGAAATTGAGTAGTTCTTTTGGTGACACGGTAACGCACCGTTATTCAATTTGAACTGTTTGTCTGCACGCATACGCAAGCAGCTTAGAAGCTCGTCTGAGCTAGAGAAGATAGATGCGTGACAACCACCAAACTCAGCTTTTAGCTGCGCGCCAAACGCCGTGTATAGTGCAATCAAGCCAGGCTCAGTACCTAGACGCTCACCATAAGGTGGGTTTGATACAACCACGCCATTGTCGAATTCCGCAGGACGCTTAACAAGTGCAGCATCGCCTACTTCAAATTGAATTAAATCTTCAACACCGGCACGACGCGCATTGTCACGTGCAGTCTTGATCATTCGCTCATCGTTGTCATAGGCGTAGAACTTACACTCTACTTTCTTCACACCACGGCGACCTTGTACATTCGCCTCTGACTTAACTTCAGCCCATAGCTCTGGTTCAAAATCTTCTAGAGCTTCGAAACACCATTTCTGACGCTTAACACCCGGAGCCATGTTCGCAGCCATCATCGCCGCTTCAATCACAAGCGTACCTGAACCACACATAGGGTCTAAGAAAGGTTTTGTTGCGTCCCAGCCACTACGAAGAAGAATCGCTGCAGCAAGAGTTTCACGCAATGGTGCGCGACCTGATTCAGGACGGTAACCACGCTGGTGAAGACCGCTGCCGACCATATCAAGGCCAAGAATCGCTTTGTCACGGTGTAAACGAACGTGAATACGAACATCTGGGTTTTCTTTGCTAATAGAAGGACGAGGCAACGACTTCTTCTCAAAGCAATCGACGATAGCGTCTTTCACTTTCATCGCGCCATATTGGCTGTTGCGGATTTCGCGATTGGTACCATTAAAGTCAACCACAAAACGCTTAGAGCTATGGAATTGATTCACCCAGTTAACCGCAGTGGTCGATAGGTACAAATCCATGTCGTCCTGACAAGTGAATTCAGAAAGGACACGTACAAATCGAGAAGCCAAACGACTCCACAAACAACAACGATAAATTTGCTCATTGGTCGCTTTGAATTTAACACCTGCCTGAACAGGTTTTGCGTTTGTAATCCCTAGTTGGGTTAGTTCTTCAACTAATAAATTCTCAAGGCCGTTTGAGGTAACCGCTAGATATTGATTCATAGTGTTCTTTTATTGATAAAAATGAGCTCGATTATACCTGATTTTGTTACCAGAGCATCACTCTAAACTCGTCTTTTCATTGAATCTTTCGACTAACTGGCTAGCAAACACTCAGTACTGAAGCGGTCGCTTACCCACATCCCCTTAAAACATAAGACCTAACGAACTCACTCGTTTAACACCCAATTTCCGAGCAACTCGCCATTGTGAATTAATATTCACCCCCAAATTGGTATATACCAAATGAAAAGCAAGTGTGAAATTTAGCTACAAAAGAACAAAAACAGGGAATAAATATTGGTAAATTACGCTTTTGGGGAAGTAAACAAGGTGAAATTAACGTAAAAAAAATCGGCTTAACTTCACTATTTTAATGGTTAGCGAGTGATGCATTTATCAGGATGAGGTTTTTTAGGCACAAAAAAATCGGCTATTAAGCCGATTATTTGGAAGGTTTGGTGAGGTTGTTCTGTGCGACGTATGGCGAAATGATGTATAAAACTTGGGTTAGCCTACCATCGCAATATGATGAGATTGATGCAGAATTGCGTTAGCATCAAGCATTCTATCGTGCATCACCTTGATTGAGTCGCCAAAGCGTAATCCTTTTGAAGGAGTCAATATGAACTCTTCTAGGTCTACAAACGCGCACAAGCTCGCACACTCGCCCACTTCTAATACAATGAAGTAACCAAGGCTATGCTCGTTATTCATTTGTACAATATCCCCTTCCTGAGGATACTCATGGCCTGCACCTTGGGGAGCGAAAAACCAACTCTTTGGTTGTACAGGCTTATGGAAACGCTTCGCAGCCACGCAGTAAAGCGCCAGTTCTGCTTGACGAGGCTCAGATAGCTCTAAGCCAGAAATTTGTTCTTTGAAGGTTTGGTATGATGATGCGTCATCAACGGTGAATTCATTATCTCGAAACGCACAGTCCACCAGCTTATTGCGGACCAGATTCGTTTTGAAAATCATATCCTCTCCGAGGTTTAGCATTAATGAACATTGCTGCTCATCGTAATACCAACTCCATGTATCGCTAGGTTTAAGCATCATTTCGTCTCACACTGTTGAACCATTCCATTAGGTAAAACGCAAAATTACCTTCAATTGCAGTAATTTTACTGAGCAATAGGCAAAAAAAAAGAGGAAATGAATTCCTCTTTCTTATCGCTTTTCTCTACAACTCGGGGAGTTACAGTGTCTCTTTTAGTAAGACGATGTCAGTTTATAGATACTTTTAGATTAGTGCTCTATAACGACTATAGTTGGTGAACTACAGGTTTTTGACAATGTCAGCTACAAGGCGTGGACCTTTGTAGATGAAACCAGAGTAAACTTGAACAAGCTGAGCACCTGCCATCATTTTCTCTTTTGCAGCAACATAAGAGTCAACGCCACCTACCCCGATGATCGGCAGTTTGTCACCTAGCTCTTGGTGAAGTTTACGAACTACTTCAGTGCTACGAGATTGAACTGGACGTCCACTTAGGCCACCCGCTTCGTCGCAGTGTTTCATGCCTTCGACAATTGAACGATCCAAAGTCGTGTTTGTTGCGATCACACAATCGATCTTATTTTTGATCAATGATTCGCAAATTTGGCTGATTTCATCATCACTTAGATCCGGAGCAATCTTAAGAGCTAGAGGAACATACTTACCATGCTTCTCTTCTAGTTCCGCTTGTTTTGCTTTCAGCTCAGACAACAAATCATCAAGTGCTTCGCCGTATTGTAGAGAACGTAGCCCTGGTGTGTTTGGTGAAGAGATATTTACCGCAATGTAACCCGCGTATTGATATACCTTCTCCATACAGATCAAGTAGTCTTCTGCACCCTTTTCAATCGGCGTGTCTTTGTTTTTACCGATGTTGATACCTAAGATGCCGTCGTAGTTTGACTTCTTAACATTCTCAACCAAGTTATCTACACCTAGGTTGTTGAAACCCATTCGGTTGATGATACCTTCAGCTTCAACAAGACGGAATAAACGAGGTTTATCGTTACCCGCTTGTGGACGTGGAGTCACAGTCCCTACTTCTACAAAACCAAAACCCATCGCGCCAAATGCATCAATACATTCGCCGTTTTTATCTAGGCCAGCCGCAAGACCAACTGGGTTTTTAAAAGTAAGACCCATGCATTCTACAGGTCGATGAGGTAATTGTTGGCGATACAAAAGATCAATGGGAGTGCCGGTAAAGCGTTTGAAATTTTGAATTGCAAGATCATGTGCCTTTTCGGCATCAAGTTGGAAAAAGCCAGTTCTGGCTAGACGGTAAAGCATTGTGCCTCCGATAGAAAAAAGCCCCGTGTAAACGGGGCGATATTATTTACTTATTTACCCAACTATTCAATCTATTACTGTCTGTAAGGGTAAGATAATCGAGTTTGCTAACGAATGAGCTTCTTTATTAAGCAAACGTTACCGTTATATAGGCAGTCAGCACTCTTTAATTCACCGTCCAGTGAATCGGTTTGAGACATTGCGAATTTACGGCTACTCACTTTCCAGGGTAAGCAATAATAATCCGAAACGAAAAAGGCAGACCAAATGGCCTGCCCTTAAATCGTTTTACTTGAGTCTAATCGTTAGTCTTTCGACATGCAGTTTAGATTCAGTAGCATCAATTCACGCAACGCAACTGAGAACTTAGCAAACTCGTGAACAGAACCCACTTTGAATTCGTTCAGGATACTTTCCCAACGATGTAGAGAAACAGAATTGCTTTCCATCCAATCGTCGAGCGCCTTGATCACATCAAGATCCGAACCACAACCGCAGCTAAGTACTTGACCTGTTAATTGACGTTGTTGCCAATCCAGATCTTCTCTGAATGCAGCACGTGCCAATGCTTGCCAGTTGTTATCGACTGCTTGACCATTGATTTGCTTCAAGAACCAGTGCAGAGACAAACGGTCGCCTAGATTGAAGTAAAGCTTAGACGCTTGTTGTACTGTTTTACCCGTTTCACGGGCCACTGTGGATATATCCAGTGCTGAGTACAAGCTAGACAGACGCGCTACTGAATTCGCCAATTCTGCAGTTACGCCTTGATCAATCCATACTTGCGCCATTGCTTGATGCTCTTCTACTTCTGAAGCAACCAGGTTTTCGTCCAGTTTCTCAGTAATAGCCACTACATCGCCTTGGTAAAGTTCAACCAGTGCTTTCACAGATTGCTTACCAGTACGATTTCTTAGCAACCAACGAGTCAAACGGCGCAGTGTACGACGTACGTGGTACAGCAACTCATATTGAGCCTGTGAGCTAGAGATGTTATCCAGTTCACGGATGCTCTTAAGCACTTGACCCAAACCATAGATTTCACGTGATGCCGCGTAAGCATTAGCGATATCGACAATGTTTGCGCCCGTCTCTTCTTGCAGACGAGTGATGAAGTTACAACCCATCTCGTTAACCATTTGGTTAGCAAGAGCCGTCGCAATGATCTCTGCACGCAGTGGATGGTTATCCATGTGCTGAGAGTAGTTACGGCGTAACTCAGTTGGGAAGTATTGCATCAATTGTTGAGCATGGAACTCATCATTCGCAATATCATCGCTCACAAGATCTTCTTTCAGAACCATCTTACCGTAAGCGATCAATACAGATAGCTCTGGTCTTGTTAGGCCTTGACCTTGCTTCTCACGCTCTAGCAGAGTTTCGTCATCAGGGATGTATTCTAGGCCGCGATCCAGATACCCTGCTTTCTCCATTGTGTGAATGAAGCGGATTTGCTCTTTAACTAAGCTCACGCCTTGGTGTTCAGTTACCGAAATAGACTCAGCTTGGCAGTAGGCGTCATCAAGTACAATCTCACCAACTTCATCTTCCATAGACTCTAGAACTTGGTTACGTTGCTTAACCGTTAGATCACCATTAGACACCAAGCCGTTCAAGAAGATCTTAATGTTCACTTCGTTATCTGAACAGTCAACACCACCCACGTTATCAACAAAGTCTGTGTTCACTCGGCCGCCTGTAAGCGCATATTCAATACGACCCAATTGAGTCATACCCAAGTTACCGCCTTCGCCAACAACTTTTGCTTTCAAATCGCCGCCGTTGATACGCAACACGTCGTTAGCGCGGTCGCCAACATCAGTGTGAGTTTCACTTGAAGACTTAACGTAAGTACCGATACCACCATTCCAAAGTAGATCAACTTCCATAGACAAGACCGCTTTGATCAAATCATTTGGCGCCATTGATGCTTTCTTGGTACCCAACATTTTCTGAATTTCAGGCGTTAGAGAGATAGACTTCGCTCGACGAGAGAAGATGCCACCACCTTGAGAAATCAATTCTTTGTTGTAATCTTCCCAGCTTGAGCGAGGTAGATTGAACAAACGATCACGCTCTACCCAGCTTGATGCTGAATCTGGATTCGGATCAACGAAGATGTGCATGTGGTTAAATGCCGCTTGTAGACGGATGTGCTTAGATAGCAGCATACCGTTACCAAATACGTCACCCGCCATATCACCAACACCGATAGCAGTGAAGTCTGTAGTCTGGCAGTTAATACCCATTTCACGGAAGTGACGCTTAACCGATTCCCAACCACCTTTTGCTGTGATACCCATCGCTTTGTGGTCGTAGCCGTTAGAGCCACCCGAAGCAAACGCATCACCTAACCAGAAGTTGTACTCTTCAGATACTGAGTTCGCTAAGTCAGAGAATGTTGCTGTACCTTTATCGGCTGCAACAACCAAGTACGGGTCATCTTCATCATGACGAACAACGTTCTTAGGTGGGATTACCTCACCTTCAATGATGTTGTCTGAAACGTCTAGTAGTGCACGGATGAAGCGCTTGTAACAACGTTGCCCTTCAGCAAAGATCTCGTCACGGCCAGACATTGTGTGCTGACGTTTACAAACGAAACCACCTTTTGCACCCACTGGTACAATTACCGTGTTCTTAACTTGTTGTGCTTTAACTAGGCCCAGAATCTCGGTACGGAAATCTTCTTGACGATCTGACCAACGAAGACCACCACGAGCCACTTTACCGCCACGTAGGTGAACACCTTCAATATCTGGTGCGTATACGAAGATCTCAAATGCAGGTACTGGTGCCGGGATATCTGGAATCTCGCTTGGTCTCATTTTTAGAGCCAACCAAGGCTTCGCTTGTTTGTTGTCGTCTACTTGGTAGTAGTTAGTACGAAGCGTTGCAGTGATCATCTCCATGTAGCGACGAATGATACGATCATCATCCAAGCTTTCTACATGATCGAGCTGCTCAGTGATCTTCTTAATAAGATCTTGTTGACCCTTCGCGCTGCCCTTCAATTTCGGATCAAAACGCTTACCGAATAAGCTCACCAAACCTTTCGCTAACTCTGGGTAATGGGACAATGTGTCTTCGATATATTGTTGGCTGAATGGGAAGCCCACTTGACGCATGTAACGAGCATAAGCACGCAAAATAGAAATTTCACGACCAGAAAGACCCGCGCCCAGTACCAAGCGGTTGAAACCATCGCTGTCTAGTTCACCCGCCCAAATTGCTGCGAATGCTTGTTGGAAAAGATCACGAGCTTCACGAAGATCAATCGTTTGGTCACTCTTATGAAGCATAGAGAAATCTAAGATCCAATAGGTTGTACCGTTGGTCTTACGCACTTCGTATGGCGACTCACCGATTACGCGTAGGCCAAAGTTTTCAAGCATTGGCATCACATCAGAAAGGTGAATTGGCTCTGCACTGTGGTAGAACAGTTTTAAGCGTACTGCTTTCGAGTCTGCCGCTTCTTCCTGAGGACGGTAGAAAAGCATACCAAGTTTATTATCTTCACTTAGTGCTTCTAAACGCTCAATATCTGCAACAGCAGAACCTGGCATCATGTCTTCTTTGTACGAACGTGGGAATGCACGCATGTACTCTTTCGACAATGGAAGACCTTTGCTCTCACCGAAGTTTGCAATGATTGATTCAGATAAGCGGTCATCCCACGTAGACGATACTTCCATTAAATTTTGCTCGATTGTTTTCACGTCCACGTCCATGTTGTTGTTATCAACACGAACAATATAGTGTGTTCTTGCCAGAGGGCTTTCAGAGAAATACGTTGTAAATTCAACTTCTTCTTCACAGCCAAAGTATTGCTTCAAGATGCGCTGAGTTTGGCGACGAAGCTCGGTGTTGTAACGATCTTTTGTTACGTAAACCATACAGCTAAAGAAACGGCCAAACGGGTCTTTGCGAACGAACAGACGCAGAAGATCACGATCTTGCATCTGTACGACACCCGTTCCCACTTCAAGCAGTTCTTCTTCTCGAGCTTGAAGCAGTTCATCACGTGGGTAGTTTTCAAGAATGTTGTGCAGAGCTTTGTAAGAGTATGAACCCTCACGATAACCACTCGCGTTTAAGATACGCTCTACTTTCTCACGAACTAGAGGAATCGTTTCAACGGTTTGGTTATAAACAGCAGAAGTGTAAAGACCAGTGAAACGGTGCTCACCAATTACCTTGCCGTTCTTATCGAATTTCTTAATGCCGATGTAGTCATTGTAAGCTGGGCGGTGAATGCGTGAAGCCGTGTTGCCCTTTGTTACGATAAGTACATACGGTTTTTTTGCTTCTAAACGCGCCGAGTCAGAAAACTCAGACAACTTAACGTTACGTACACGATCTGAATTCGCAAACAAACCAAGACCTTGCTCCTTGGTCGGTTGCAGCTCAGTATCGCCGTTAACTGAAACTAGGTCATATTCCTTATAACCCATAAAGGTAAAGTTGTGTTCACCTAACCAACGAAGAAACGCCAACGTCTCATCAAAACGTTGACCATCTACTGGAATGCTTTCTTTTTGCTGTTCAACTTGGTCAGTGACTTCTTTCAGCTTTTCAACCATCGTTAACCAGTCGTTAACCACTAGGCTAGTGTCAGTGAAAATGTCTAGAAGCTCTGTCTTAAGTGCCGTCATTTCTGCTTTGCTACTTAGACGGTCAACCTCGATGTGGAACAAAGATTGGAAAACACCTTCACCACTGCTCACACCCACTACACTTCCCGAATCAGAGCGAGAGATTTGCGTTGGGTTATGCAGCATAAGGTGAGAAGAAAGGTCTAGGCGAGTCAATGCCATTTTTACAGAATCAACAAGGAAAGGACTATCCGGTACAACTATCTCAACGATAGTGTGAGTGGACTGCCAACCTTGACGACTTACCGTCGGGTTGAAAACGCGTACCGAGATTTCATCGGCTTTCTTTTCGTTGATGTGGTGCCATAAACTAACTACAGCACCATATAAATCGGATTCATTTCTCTGAGTCAGGTCGTCATGAGAAACGTTACTAAACAAGTGTTGAGCAAGTTGAGTTACGAGAGGTCGATGAGCAAGGTCAAGTTTGTCTTGAATCAGCTTGTAAACTTTTTCAAGTAAAACTGGAACCACAGTTTCACGTGCGGTCATAGTCACACTCCACAATTAGAATTATATTTTATTATTAGGGGTATCACTTAATCTGGCGTTTGAATCGCGTTTTTTAACACTTTTCTACTAACGAGTTAAGCAAAGGTAATGCATTCATTTATTGTAAAAGCATTATTGAAAAATGGTTAATTGTTTTGGAGGTGGTAAGAGGTGAAATGTTTGATTATGTGATTAAGATTCCTTTTAACTCACTAGGCATGCCAAGCTTTACAGAGCTTCTAACTTAATAAACTTATTTTTTTGGTCAGTTGTCAGCCTAAATTGCCCTCTAACCCCTATTTGTGTAAGAAAAGGTCTGAACCGAGTTGCAGGTAACTGAATACGCAATCCTGTTGTTGTCATTACTTGTACTTTACTTGCCGCACCAGAATAACTGGCCAAAAACTGCTGATATGAGATGTTAAGTTGGAAAATATAGTGATTCATACGATACCTGTATAAGTATACAGTGCCGGTGTTTTTTGGCACTTAACGATGTCTGACAGTGAGACTGAGCTTGAAACTGTTCTAGCTTATCGAAAATTCGATGAGCCAGAAACAAAAAATCAGTGGCAGATATTCTCTACCACTGATGACTTTTCTTTGGAAGTAAACAGTTTATAAGTAAACCGTTAGCCTTGAGAACGTTTAACTTAAGCTTCTAGTGCTTTCGCTACTTTCTCAAATAAGTCTTTTGCTAGGTTATCCATGTTCTTCAATGTCTCAAGTTCCTGCTTGATAAGAGCTTGGCGATCATCATCATACTTACGGAATTTAAGCAGTGGATCAATCAGACGTGAAGCCACTTGCGGGTTACTGCTGTTTAGCTCACGTAAGATCTCACCAGCAAATGCGTAGCCCTGACCTGATTTGTCATGGAACTGAACCGGGTTCATGTTTAAGAACGAACCGACCAGGTTACGAGTACGGTTTGGGTTCTTTAAGCTGAACGCTTGATGTGACATAGACTCTTTGATCACTTCAAGGGCATTTGAACTTGGGTTTGTACCTTGCAATGCAAACCACTTATCCATAACAAGACCATCGTGTTTCCACTTGTCACTGTAATCCGCCATCAAGGCTTCACGACATGGTAGTTGCGCACTGTTTGCCGCGCCCATTGCTGCCATGGTGTCAGTCATGTTGTTTGCCGTTTGATACATCTCAACTACCAAGTCGTTACCCTGCTCAGTGTGAGCTAAGTAACTTAGGCAAACTTTACGTAGAGTACGCTTACCAATCGAATCGTGATCGATCGTGTATTCCGTTAGCGCATGGGTGTGATAAACCGCCGCTAACTCGTCTTCAAGTTCTGCAGCTAGTGTTACTTTCATCGAGTTAAGGACCGATGCGACCGCATCAATATCAACACGCTCGTACCAACCCGATACTTCATTGTGGCTTGGCAGTGAAAGCATTTCTGCAATAAACGCAGGCTCTAGTGAATCACTCAGCAGTACGCCACGGAATGCGTCAATAACAGAATCAGAAAGCTCAAACGCTTGACCCTGTTGAACCTTCTCCACGTTACTGCGGATGTACTTCGCTAATAGCATTTGACCCGCATTCCAACGAGAGAACTCATTGCGAGCATTCACCATCAAGAAGATCAGCTCTTCATCTGAATAGTCGTATTCCAATTTCACTGGCGCAGAAAATTCACGCAGCAATGATGGCACTGGTTTCTCGCTTACGTTCTCGAACACAAAAGTTTGTTCCGCTTCTTTCACGTCTAACACGTTATGAACTGGCTCACCGTTACATTGTAACTCAACAACATCACCCGACGCAGTGTACAACTCGATATCTAGAGGGATATGCAAAGCCTGCTTTTCAGCTTGTTCGTGAGTTGGCGGCGTTACTTGGCGAGTTGTTAATGTGTACTGTTTCTTATCTGCGTCGTAATGGCTTTCAACAGATAGCGTCGGCGTACCAGACTGGCTGTACCATAAACGGAACTGAGACAGATCAACACCCGATGCATCTTCCATTGCGGCAACAAAATCTTCACACGTTGCTGCCGTGCCATCGTGACGTTCGAAGTACAGTTTCATGCCTTTTTGGAAACCGTCTTCACCCAACAATGTGTGGATCATACGGATCACTTCACTTCCCTTTTCGTACACGGTCAATGTATAGAAGTTATTCATTTCTATCACTTTTTCAGGACGAATTGGGTGAGACATTGGGCTTGCATCTTCGGCAAATTGTGGACCGCGAATGATACGCACATTGTTAATACGGTTTACTGCGCGAGAGCCAAGATCCGATGAGAACTCTTGGTCACGGAATACCGTTAGACCTTCTTTCAAACTCAGCTGGAACCAATCACGACAAGTCACTCGGTTACCTGTCCAGTTATGGAAGTATTCATGGCCAATTACCGCTTCAATACCTAAGTAATCGGTATCCGTTGCGGTTTGGTCGTTCGCCAAAACAAACTTAGAGTTAAATACGTTCAAGCCTTTGTTTTCCATCGCACCCATGTTGAAGAAATCTACCGCGACGATCATGTAGATATCTAGGTCGTACTCTAAGTTGAAACGCTCTTCATCCCACTTCATTGAGTTAATCAAAGACACCATTGCATGGTTTGCACGGTCTAGGTTGCCTTTATCAACAAAGATTTCTAGGTCAACTTTGCGACCCGATTGCGTGGTGTATGCGTCACGAAGTACATCGAAGTCACCGGCTACGAGTGCAAACAAGTACGCTGGTTTTGGATGCGGGTCTTGCCATTTCACCCAATGACGACCATTTTCTGCCTCGCCTTCATCAACACGGTTACCGTTACTTAATAAGAACGGGTTCTCTGCTTTGTCGGCGATAACTGTTGTTGTGAATTTCGCCAACACATCTGGACGGTCCATGTAGTAAGTAATACGACGGAAACCTTCGGCTTCACACTGAGTACAGAAAGCGCCGCCTGACTTGTATAAACCTTCTAGTGCACTGTTACCTTCTGGGTTCACTTCAGTAAAGATGGTTAACGTAAACTCCTTCGGAAGATCAGTTAACGTTAGTTGAGTTTCAGACAGCTCGTATTGCGTCCACTCGTTGCCTTCAACCAACACAGAAACCAACTTCAAGCCTTCACCATCCAGTACTAATGTTGAGCTGTCTTTTTCTTGCTTAACACTAGACACCGCAGTAATGATAGATGCTGAATCGTATAAATCGAAAGTAAGATCGATTTCAGAAATAGTGTGAGATGGTGATTGATAATCTTTACGATATTTGGCTTGAGGTGTATGTGCCATGACGAGTTCCTTTTGATCGTTATACGTAATAATTTTTTAACTGTATATATCTAAAGGTTGATCGCCAATAAAACAAGGGGAATATTAAAAAAAGGAGGCATTGTAGGAAAATGCCTCCATGTTTTGCTATTTTATCAATCAAATCAGACAGGAACGACTAAGAAATGAACTGTGCACAATATTATCAACGAGTACCACTTTACTGCTAAAACTCACGATTATCGGATGCGATTCAGCACCGCAAACATATCTCCCTCTTCACCTTGTAGCGTTAACACATCGCTGTTCAGTGTATATCGAGTGCCGTGTTCACCGTTTTCATAAAGTAACACTAGTTGGTCGCCTTCGGTGTAATACACCCCGCGACGAATAACTTCGCCACCTTCTTCATCAGACACGCGGAACATGAAGATAAAGTCAGGCTGCAAAACCAAATCCATTTTTTGGATGTTACTCGCTCTTAAATCGCTACCCGATAGCTCAGCGCTAGACCAAATACCCGCCAGTGCGTTGGGTAATGCTTTAGTAAACATCACACCATTAAGATTCAGCATGTTGTGATTACTGCTGTAAGAATAGACTTGAGGCTCAGAAGTGTTCAGACCCAGAATAATTGTGTCTTCATTGGCATTATATAAACCTTCCCAATGGTCGACACTATAGTCTTTTTTCTGGATATCGATAGTAAACGAGTAATTTGAATCGAGAGTCAGCTTTATTGCTCTAAAGTTTTCAGTGCCTTGCTCCGGATCTTGATTCATTAAATACCAGTCACCAAGCAACAAAGGAAGGTCAAAATGGGATAAGTTACTATCACTTTTTGATTGCTGACCGTTAGGAGTAACTTCACTCCCAAAAGCAGCAAAACTTAAACAAGATAAAAATAGTAGAATCCATTTCATAAGCGCCCCCTCGTTTTTCTTTAAGCTTAGGCACGTAATGAATAGAAAGCGAAAAAATATGATCCAAGTCACTAAATTTTAAATGCGAAGTAACTTAAATGTCATTATTTACCAAACAGAAATCTAGAAAACTCACAGGGCATTCGCTTACTAACTAGCAATAAAAACCAAAAGAAACATATAGATAGAGATACATCAGACCGAACAGATACAAAAAAAGCGAGCCTAAGCTCGCTTTTTAATTTCAACAGGCGGTAAGCCTATTTCTTTATCATATCTAGCATGATTGCAACCGACTCATCAAGATAAGCGTCAGGGGCTTCATAGTCGTTCGGAACATCGTCCAACGTTTTGAAAGGCTCTAACTTAGCGACTTTTTGACGTTGATTAATACGTTCTAAACGAAGTGCTTCCGCATCATCACTCTCTTGCTGGCGAACCTTTTCATTCAGAGAAAGTTCGTTGTCGTCTTTATCCGCCTTATACTTTTCAATATCTTGCGCAATAAAGCCGAATTCCATGTCTGTCGCGATACGAGCTTGGTGTTTAGCCGTTAACGCTGCGATTTTCTCATCGTTACGCTGTAACACTGAGTACTTCGCTTTGTCGATGCTATCCCAAGGTAGTGCATTATCTTCGACACTTTCACCTGTATCTGCTGGATCAATCGGCGTTGGGTAAGCAATATCAGGAACTACCCCTTTATTTTGCGTACTACCACCATTGATACGGTAGAATTTTTGGATTGTGTATTGAACATAGCCTAACTCTTTATCGAACAAATCATAGATATGATTCAAAGAGCGATGCTGTTGCACCGTTCCTTTACCGAAAGAGTTCTCACCTAGGATTATCGCACGACCATAGTCTTGCATTGCAGCGGCAAAGATCTCAGATGCTGATGCACTGTAACGATTCACCAATACCGTTAACGGACCTTGGTAACTGATCTTACCATCGGTGTCGCTGTTCACTTTGACACGACCATAGCTATCACGAACTTGGACAACAGGCCCCTCTTTGATAAATAGACCAGAGAGTTCCGTTGCTTCGGTAAGTGCACCACCACCGTTATTACGAAGATCGACAATGATACCCTCGACACCTTGCTCTTTGAGCTCAGTGATCAGTTTGTCGGTATCTTTAGAAAGGCCAACGTAGAAACTTGGCACTTCTAGTACACCAATCTTCTTACCATCTTTCTCGATAACTTCTGATTTAACAGCGCGGTCTTCTAGACGAATCTTATCACGAACAATTGTGACAACGTGACTTTTTGCATCTTTACCATCAGGTAAGATCTGCAGCTTCACTTTAGTCCCTTTCGGGCCTTTAATAAGTTGTACTACATCGTCTAAGCGCCAGCCGATAACATCAACAATCTCTTCTCCATCTTGACCAACGCCGACAATACGATCGCCATCGCTCAATTGTTTACTGTTTGACGCAGGGCCACCAGCAACTAAAGAACGGATAACGGTGTAGTCGTCTGTCATTTGAAGCACAGCACCAATCCCTTCTAGAGAAAGATTCATCTCAGATTGGAATTGCTCTGCATTTCTTGGAGAAAGGTAGCTAGTGTGAGGATCGACCTCTCGTGCAAATGCGTTCATGTAGATCTGGAAAGCATCTTCATTATGCGATTGCGTAATACGCTTCATCGCATTGTTGTAACGCTTTTCCAAAACTTCTTGAATCTCTGGCCACTCTTTACCAGTTAGTTTTAGATTCAACGCATCGTATTTAACGCGTTTTCTCCAAAGCTCATTCACTTCAGCGATATCTTTATGCCACGCTGCTTCACTACGATTAAGTTCGATAGTTTCATCGGTATCAAACTTGATTTCAGTATCGAGCAAAGACAATGCATACTGGAAACGTTCAAAACGCTTCTGCATAGACAAATTGTAAACATCGAAAGCAATCTGGTTATTGCCTGCTTTTAACTGGTCATCGATTTGCTTCGATGCCGCAGAGAAAGAGTCAATATCAGCTTGGGTGAAGATATTACGATTGTAATCCAGCATCTCTAAGTAACGATTAAAGATAGCTTGAGAGAAATCGTCGTTGAGATTGAAGTGTTTATAGTGGGAACGAGTAAATCGAGAAGTAACACGTTTACTAGCAGTTTCGTGTTGGACCTCAGGAGCGAGTAGAGGTAAATCGTCCTGATCTAATTTGGCTTCAAGAGCCTGAGCTGAAGCTGCTAGCAAAAAGCTAGCAGCAATCAGTGTCAATTTTGAACGGCATTTCATGCGTAGGAGTATCTCCTTTAAGCGCGCAAGTGCTCCGCTTTAACAACCATTTGTAGGCCGTTTGCTAACTGAACACGTACATCTTCCTTATTGATTTCAACAATGGTCGCAGCCATGTTTCCTTTACCCATGTTCACATTTACTTCTTTGCCAGCGATGAATTCGTCAGCGTTCAAAGCGCGTGTTTCTACAGGCTTTTCTACTTTTGGTGCTTTAGGCGCTTGGCGACGAGGCTGTGGAGCTTTCTTCGCCTTAGGTTTCGCTTTGCCTTCTTCGCGAGCTTTTTGTGCTTGCTCTTTACGACGAGCCTGAACTTTAGCTTTGCTTTCTGCAAGTGTAGCTTTAGCGTGCTCAACGTGCTCTTCTTCTAGTGTGCCACACGCGTTGCCGTCTAGGTCAACACGCTCTGCACCAGCTTTTACGCCGTGCAGGTAACGCCATGATGATGTGTACTGTCTTAACGCTGCACGAAGCTGAGTCTTACTTACTTTTTCGTCTTCATTTAGACGTTCAGCAAGATCTTGAAAAATACCAATTTTAAGTGGCTTCGCTTCACCTTCTAAAGTAAAGCATTTAGGGAAACATTCAGCAATATATGCGATAACTTCTTTGCTGTTTTTTAACTTTTCAGTGTTTTCCATGTGGGTTCCTGGTTTTTGCGGTTTTCCGCGAGCATTAAGAAAATATTTTTACGTATTATAGAGAGATGCTTGGGAAAAACCACAGTAAGAGAATAATTTATGCCTTGTTCGCGTGCGAATTAAGCAGCTTTTCCACTTCAGCCATGAAAAACGTCAGTCCTTCCTCGTCAATTTCGCTAAATCGACCAACATTTGGGCTATCGATATCCAGTACGCCTGCTATTTTTCCATCAATCGTAAACGGAATCACAATTTCTGAGTTACTTGCCGCGTCACAAGCAATGTGACCTTCGAACTCATGCACGTCGTATATACGTTGAACGGTATTTGTCGAAACCGCAGTTCCGCATACACCACGACCGACAGGAATACGTACACATGCAGGCTTACCCTGAAATGGACCAAGAACCAATTCATCGCCTTTCATTAAGTAAAAGCCTGCCCAGTTAAGATCGTCAAGCTCCATCGACAGTAATGCACTGATATTTGACAAATTTGCGATCATATCGGTTTCTGATTCGATTAATGCAACAGCTTGTTTGGTTAAGCGATGGTAATGTTCTATTTTCATATTAACTTCCAATTAAATTGAGACTTCCATTATTAAGAGAACACAGTAGAATGCGACCACCCACCTAAATAGGACTTATTCTCATTAAAATGACCGATTCAGATGACACTATTAGCCGTTCTTGGCTGATAACTCAAGTAAAAAAACACAAGTCCAAACTGGTGTTTGCCAACATCATCGCGGTGCTCGCGACACTAATCAGTGTCCCTATCCCGCTGCTAATGCCACTCATGGTGGATGAAGTGCTTCTCGACAAGCCAGCATCTGGGCTTGAGATGATGAACCATCTGCTGCCAACCTCAATGCAAACCCCTACTGGCTACATTGCCTTGACTCTTTTACTTGTCATCTTGATGCGTACTGTCAGCCAAGGGCTTAACATCCTTCAAGGGCGTCAGTTCACTCTAGTCTCTAAAACCATCACTTATAAGATGCGCAGCAAAATGATCGACAAACTCGGTCGCATCAGCATCAGACAATACGAGACAAAAGGCAGTGGCGGCATCAATGCTCACTTAATCACAGACATAGAGACCATCGATAAGTTTATTGGTTCAACACTGTCTAAATTCCTAATCAGCTTTTTAACTGTGTTCGGCACAGCGATCGTTCTATTGTGGCTAGAGTGGCGTTTAGGACTGTTCATTTTACTGGTCAATCCTGTTGTCATTTACTTCTCACGCAGACTAGGCAGTAAAGTTAAGCACCTGAAGAAACACGAGAACCAATCATTTGAGCGTTTTCAAAACCGATTAGTAGAGACACTAGACGGCATCTATCAACTGCGCGCAGCTAACAAAGAACGTATTTTCCTTGATGAACTCAAAGTTCAAGCGAACCAAGTAAGAATCGATGCTGACAAATACGCATGGCAATCAGAAGCCGCTGGTCGACTTTCCTTTCTACTTTTCCTACTAGGTTTTGAACTGTTCCGTGCGGTCGCGATGCTGATGGTTCTGTTCAGTGACTTAACCATTGGTCAAATCTTTGCGGTATTCGGCTACTTATGGTTTATGTTAGGACCTGTTCAAGAGCTACTCGGCATTCAATTCTCGTGGTATAGCGCTAAGGCAGCACTGCAGCGTATTAACGATCTCCTACAACTGGAAGAAGAGAGACGCCCGGTTAGTAAGGTAAATCCATTCCATGATGATAAGGAAGTGACAGTCGACATTGAAAACGTTACATTCTCTTACACATTAGAAAACACTGTTTTAAATAACCTTTCGCTACACATACCTGCTGGTAAAAAGGTGGCTTTGGTGGGCGCAAGCGGGGGTGGTAAATCCACGCTAATCCAGTTGCTGATTGGGGTTTATCAAGCTGACTCTGGGTGTATACGCTATAACGGTGAAACCACCGACGACATCAGCTTTGATATTATACGCAATCAAATTGCTGTTGTTTTACAACAACCTATACTCTTCAATGATACATTAAGGCATAATCTGACACTTGGTGCTGACTACGATGAGATGTCGTTGTGGCGTGCGCTTGAAGTCTCTCAAATGCAAGACGTAATCAAGCAGCTAAGTAACGGTTTAGATACTCAAATTGGTAGGAATGGCGTTCGCCTTTCAGGTGGTCAACGACAACGCCTAGCCATAGCCCGCATGGTGCTGAGTAATCCTAAGTTTGTTATTCTTGATGAAGCGACATCAGCACTAGATACGGCAACAGAGTCCGCTTTACACAAAGCATTGAGCGAGTTTTTGAAAGATCGCACAACTTTGATCGTGGCTCATCGATTATCAGCGGTGAAACAAGCCGATTTAATCTATGTTTTAGAAGATGGGCAAGTCACACAGACGGGAACACATGGTGAACTGGTTGAACAACAAGGACTTTATCAAACACTCTATGGCAGTGTGCAGTCGCACGCCTGATGTTTATTGTTCTACTTCCGTACACCACACTTCTAAACTGACGCACAATTCTATTTGGGAGGTCGCATGACCTCCCCATCCGTACCCCAAGACTTATCAACCGAACATCAATGCGACAGCAGCTCTGTGCGACTATGCCAAGGCTGCGAACTGCCCGTTGATAAAATGGATATCCCGTTAGGTAAGTCGGCCTATTGCCCAAGGTGCGGCACTCAACTTTACCGCGGCGGCACCCCTAGCCTATCTGGCAACCTAGCAATCGCGGTCACTTGCTTATTGCTGTTTATCCCTTCTCACTTTTTCGATTTTATTAGCATCCGCCTTATCGGGGTGATGATCCCTGCTACGCTACCTTCCGGCGTGTTTACCTTGATGGGTGAAGGCTTTCCACTACTTGGATTGCTTATCCTGTTCTGCAGTTCCATTGCCCCTTTATTGGTTTGTGGCTCTGTGCTCATTAGCCATTTTTCACTTCGTTTCGCACTTTTTACGCCGTTCCGCTACTCGCTGGCAATCATTCAAACCTTAAAACACTGGATGATGCTGGATGTATTCTTAGTCAGCGTTGCTATCTCGTGCTTTAAGCTACAAGACTATTCAGACATCTTTGTTGGCCCCGGCTTAATTGGCCTTATCTTGTTGCAGCTGTTTAGCGTTTTACTGGTGAGCCGAATTAGTGTTCGACGTTACTGGGAAGCATGGGCAAAAGAGTCGGAATACAGCTTTACCGAAAGCAAGAACGTGCACTGCCATAACTGCCATCTTTCTCAGCCCGAAGGTCACGCTTGTGTTCGTTGTCATCATGCTTTGTATCACCGCAAGCCTTACTCAATACAAAAGACATGGGTACTGCTTTTTGCTGCCGCCGTTGCGATTGTGCCAGCGAACGTGATTCCTATATCTATTCTTATTACAAACGGCCAACGACTCGAAGATACGATCATTTCCGGTGTCGCCTCTTTAATTAATAGCGACATGTACGGCATCGCTGCCATCATTTTTATTGCGAGTATTGTCGTTCCCGTGGCTAAAATTCTTGGGCTTGCTTACATACTGATTTGTATTCAAATGAAACGAGCGCTTTACCACAGACAACGCATGACCATCTATTTTATTGTGAAATGGGTGGGGAAATGGTCCGTTATGGATCTCTTCGTTATTTCGATCATGATGACATTGGTCGACCGTGGACAAATTTTAAACTTCACACCAGGTTATGGTGCAGTCGCTTTCGGCGTTGTTGTAGTTCTCACAATGCTGGCAGCGGAAAGCTTAGATCCTAGGCTAATTTGGGATAACTCTACCTCTAAAGATGAGTCAGTGAATGAACGACAATAACCAATCACAAAAATCATATTCACCGGAAGTCAGAAAAAACAAAGGCATTTCCCCTTTGTGGATTCTCCCGATCCTCACCGTCGCGCTTGCAGGCTGGCTCGTAATGAAGTCAGTCCATGATGCAGGCCAACGTGTGCAGATCTACTTCTCAGATGCGGCAGGCTTAGTCGCAGGACGCACCACAATTCGCTACCAAGGCTTAGAAGTGGGTATGGTTCGCGATATTACCCTCTCGAAAGACTTATCTAATATCTATGTTGATGCTGATATTTATCCGGAAGCGAAAAAGCTGCTGTCTAAAGGCACTCGATTTTGGTTAGTGAAGCCGACCGCAAGCTTGTCTGGTATTTCTGGGCTAGATGCACTTGTATCTGGTAACTACATTGCGATTCACCCAAGTGAGACCAAACAAGAGCCAGAAACTGTTTTCCAAGCTTTGGAGTCTGCACCTTCTGACTTGTTAGCTGCCGATGGCTTGAACATATCACTGACAACAAAAGATTTGGGTGGCGTCTCTGTTGGCTCTCAGATTGTTTATCGTAAGATCCCAATCGGTGAGGTCTACAACTACCAGCTTAACGAAAGCGGCAAGTCAGTCACGATTCAAGCGGCTATTAAAGATGAATACAGCCATATCATTACCGACCAAAGCCGTTTCTGGAATGTTAGTGGCTTAGGAGCAAGCATTGGGTTTTCAGGCGTTGATGTTCGTTTAGAGAGCCTAAGCGCTCTATTAGGTGGTTCTATCGCCGTAGACTCACCTGGAGATGGTCAGCCAGTTGAGATGAACACCAAATTCAAACTCTACCCAGATCTAAAAACTGCTGGTCGTGGTATCTCTATTAAGATCGCTGTTCCTGATGACAACAAGATCAGTGCAACTGGCGCTCCAATCATGTATCGCGGCATCGAAATCGGTCAAATTACCGACTTATCACTCAGCGAAGGCCGAGAAAACGTTGTTGCTTCAGCAGCTATCCAGCCTGCTTTCAGCGACTTCCTAAACAGTGGTAGTAAGTTCATTCTTGAGGAAGCCGAACTATCACTGACGGGTATGAAGAATATCGCGAACTTAGTAACAGGCAACTTCTTAACGCTAGTCCCTGGTGAGGGTGAAAAAGCGCGCCGCTTTACCGCGATTCGCAAAACGGAATACAGCCAAGAACAGGAAAAATCAGTAGCGATTCGCTTAACCTCCAATAACTCTTTCGGTTTAGATGTTGGTACGCAGCTACTTTACAAAGGGATTGCAGTCGGCTCTATCATCAAAGTCGGTTTAGTTGATGGCGTTGGCACAGGAAGCGATAAGCATGAAGTGTTCATGGATGCGTTGATCGATAATGAATACGCACATCTCATTAAAAGCAACAACCGCTTTTTCGTGACAGGTAGCGCGAGTGCAGAATTAACTGAGTCTGGTTTAAGCGTTACCGTTCCACCTGCAAAACAACTACTGACAGGCTCAATTAGCTTTGTGAGTGAAGGTAAGGCTCAAGCAAGACCAAGCTACCAACTGTTCCAAAGCAAATCACTCGCTGAAATTGCAAAGCTCAACCAATCGGGCTCTAAAACACTATCACTGTTCGCAAGTGAGTTACCGTCAATTTCTAAAGGCAGCCCACTACTCTACCGCAATCTTCAGGTCGGTAGCATCAGTGACTTCCAGCTTGCCGACGGTGGTGTGAGAATCCAGGTCACCATTGAAAACCGTTACACACACCTAATCAACAAACACACGGTTTTCTGGAACCGTTCAGGTGTTGAGGTTGACGCGTCTTTGTCTGGTATCAGCATCAAAGCGGCTCCGGTTAAAACTCTGATTCAAGGCGGTATCGCGTTTGATTCACTGCCAGGTATCGACAACAAACTGGGTGATGTTTGGAAACTCTATACTGATTCTAAATCTGCTCGTAAATTTGGTCGTGCCATCACGATTACTTCTTCGGGCGATCAAGAGATTAGCAAAGGTACACCAATTAAATATCAAGGCGTCAATGTCGGTGAAGTGACTTTAGTCGTTCCGAATTTCACTAAAGGTGGCATTGAGATTACGGCTCGTATCCTGCCAGAGTATGTCGATAAGATAGCTGTTGCTGGTAGCCATTTTTGGCTAGCTGAGCCGGAGATTGGGTTGAATGGGATTAAGAATGTCTCTTCTCTGATTTCCAAGCACATTAAAGTTGAACCGGGTAAAGGAAGCAAAACCACAGCATTCATGCTAAGTAATGGTCCAGTTCAACCTGAAGGCAAGATTTTCACGCTGCAAAGTGAGAGTCGCGGTTCAGTATCAGAAGGTACGCCGATTCTATTCCGCGAACTAGAAATCGGCACAGTCATTGACGTTCAACTTGGTGAGTTTGCAGATCGTATTATCTCTACCATTCAAATCAAACCAGAGTTCGCTTACTTAATTCGTGCCAACAGTGTGTTCTGGAATGTATCGGGGGTGGATGTGTCTATCGGCTTGTCCGGCGCAAACATCAAAGCAGGTACTGTCGATAGCTTAATCAGAGGAGGCATAACCTTCTCAACACCACCGACTAATGAACTGCAGCCTTTGGCACAAGAAGACCAGTCTTTCTACTTGTACCCTAAAGCGGAAGACGAATGGAAATCGTGGAGAACGGCTATCCCTCGCCCATAAACGCGCGTTATAGCCATCGGTTCTCTGAGCGAATAGCCGACAATTAACATCCAAATGCAGCCTTTGAGCTGCATTTTTATTGTTTAAAGCAAATTTGGTTTAGGACAATCTCATTTTGCTTTAAACTGCCCGCATTAACGCTATAAATCGAGATACCCTTTTGCACGCTAACGTATATATCCCAGAAGAATTCCTTACTCATATTGAAAGCATCATGCCTAGCCATTTAGATATGGCTTCGTTTGTCGCTTCTTGTCAAAAGCCACTTCGTAAAAGTATTCGCGTAAACACACTCAAGATCAGTGTTGAAGACTTTCTAGTGCGCGCGAAAGATAAAGGTTGGGAACTGGAACCAGTACCTTGGTGTGAAACGGGTTTTTGGATCACGGCCGATGAAACTGAAGCTCCACTAGGTAATACTGCCGAGCACATGTCTGGTTTGTTCTACATCCAAGAAGCGAGCTCTATGATGCCACCGTCAGCGCTTTTCCAAGGCGAAGAGAACTATCAAGCAGTTCTCGACACCGCTGCGGCTCCAGGTTCTAAAACCACTCAAATCGCAGCGTTGATGCACAACAGTGGTGTGTTGGTTGCCAATGAATATGCAGCAAGCCGAGTTAAAGTGCTTCACGCTAACATTGAACGCTGCGGCGTAAGAAATGCAGCGCTAAGTAATTTTGATGGTCGTGTGTTTGGTGGTTGGTTACCTGAACAATTCGACGCTGTATTGTTGGATGCGCCCTGCTCTGGTGAAGGCACGATTCGCAAAGATGCCGACGCAATGAAGAACTGGACGTATCAGTCGGTTGTTGAAATTGCTGACACGCAAAAAGACCTCATTGAAAGTGCATTCCACGCTCTCAAACCTAATGGTGTATTGGTCTACTCGACGTGCACGTTAAGCACAGAAGAAAACCAACAAGTGTGTCATCACTTAAAAGAGACCTTTGGTGATGCGGTTGAGTTTGAATCTTTAGAATCTCTATTCGATAACGCGAAAGCAACCACAACAGAAGAAGGCTTCCTACACATATTCCCTCAGGTTTATGACTCTGAAGGTTTCTTCGTTGCTCGCATCCGAAAATTAGCATCTGTGACACCAACAGAAGTGAAGAAGCGTTTAGGCAAGTTTCCATTCGAGAAGGCTTCGAAGAAAGCACAACAAGAAGTTGCAGAGCAGCTTTTAAGTGCATTGGACATCGAGCTACCATCAGATACTCAAGTCTGGACTCGTGACAAAGACGTCTGGCTATTTCCCGAAGCATTAGAGCCTATGATCGGTGAATTCCGTTTCTCTCGCATGGGTATCAAGATCGCTGAAACCCACAAAAAAGGCTACCGTTGGCAACACCAAGTGGCAACGACATTAGCCAAAGGCAACGAAGCTAACATCGTTGAGCTGACTATCGACGATGCTCGCGAATGGTTCATGGGTAGAGATGTTCGCCCAGAAGGCTTATCCGGCAAAGGTGAAGTGCTGGTCAAATACAATGGCGCAATCATTGGCCTTGGTAAGTGGGTCGGAAACCGAGTCAAAAACGGTCTACCACGAGAATTAGTGCGTGATAAAAACCTGTTCTAGCCAGAGTTACAGCCCTATCGCTGAATAGGCAGATAGGCGAACAAACAAAAAGCCCAAACAACGTGCGTTGCTTGGGCTTTTTTTTAACCGAGAGCTCGGCTTATTTAGCTAAGCTAATGCCTTCTTTATCGATAGAGATCTTTCCAGCTTTGTACAAACCACCGATGGTCTTTTTGAATGTACCTTTACTGGTTCTGAAAGCAGAGAAAATAGCTTCAGGTGAAGACTTATCATTCAAAGGCAAAAAGCCGCCTTTCTTCTCAAGCAAGTCTAAGATCTTAATGCTTAGGTCATCCATCTTAGCTACGCCAACTTTCTGAAGAGAAAGGTCAATCTTACCGTCTTCTTCACGAATGTTTTTAATGTAGCCTTTCAGCGTCTTACCGATAAATAATTTACCGATGATGTCTGATGGGAAAATCATGCCCCAGTGTTCGCCATTAACGATCGCTTTGTAACCTAACTGACTACGTTCAGCGATGATTAAGTCAACTTGCTGGTTGCGTTTGTAATTCGCCGGAGTGTTGTCTAACCACTTGTTAAACTTAGTTGTACCTACAATGCGACTAGATGCTTTATCAATGTACACATATACTAAGATTGACTGGCCTTCGTTTAATCGACCACGTTGTTCGCTGAAAGGAACCAATAGGTCTTTGCCTTTCACGCCCCAGTTCATGAATGCACCGGTGCTGTTTACACCTTCAACAGTCATCAAGCCAAACTGGCCAACTTGTGCGATAGGTTTTTCAGTCGTTGCAGCGATCTGGTTGTCAGAATCAATGTATAAGAACACATCTAACTTTTGACCAATTTCAACACCTTCAGGAGTAAATCGTTTCGGCAGCAACACCGTTCCATAGTCGCTAGCGTCAAGGAATACACCGAAATCTGCTTGTTTTACTACTTCTAAGTTGTTTATTTGACCAATATTTATCATCAAGATTGTCTCTACTTTAAATTTGGCGGAGATTATACGTGATCTCTGATATGCTTTCGCTAGTTTCATTCATATTTTTACATTCTAGGAGCCATCGTTGATCACCGTTGATAAACAAGATGCGATAACACTCAAAATTAACCATGCAATGGCTAAGACAAAAAAGCTCGACATGGATGTTTATCTATTCATTCCCGGTGAACTTGGACTCACTCCAGAAGTACTTTCTGAGAGCGCATTTTTCTATAGCTCAATCACTCAAAAACGCGCGTACTACAGTGATAAAACACTACTCCCCCTAGTACACAGCCGTTTAGCAAAACGGGGACGACTGTCTACCACTCAATACCGTGTAAGTTTGAGCTTGTTCGCCTACCAATATGTTATCGCTTTAGATAAAGCGGTCAGCAGCTTAAATAAAAATGATAGTGACGACGTAACGGCTGACGAAGTGGATGAGGTTATTGAACTTGCTTTAGACATATTAAAGAAGCTGCGTCGAAGTATCCCTTATGAAGAAAACCTGAAACGCTACTATGCCAATATAGACAACTACCTATCTTGGTATACCGAGCAAAAATTCCTATCGCTAGTGTCACACATGCCTCGTGGTAGCGAGTACTCAACCATCAAAGAGCGACTTTTAACCCTTTGCGATAAAGAGACCGCTCACCGCAAACTGAACCGATACAACTCAGCGAAGGTACGAGAAGACGTAACCCGCTTGAGTAACAAGATGCGATTGCTGCGTCGTTTGATTGAGCACCCTATCGTACTCAAAGAGAAAACCACCTCAATGGGTAAAAACGTTAAACGAGCAGTAAAAGGTGTTGCGACAGGTTTAGTGATGGTGGTTGTGACCACAACGGTTATCTTAGCCCGAGATTTCTTAGGAGAGATTACCGCTTCTTTCATCGTCGCAATGTCTTTCATCTATGCACTACGTGAGATATTCAAAGACGATTTAAGAGACATTCTTTGGCGCTGGCTTCGTAAAGGTAAGCCAAAGTGGAAACGCCGTTATTACGATCCAACAACCAATAAGTCAGTTGGTCATAAACTTGAGTGGTTGGACTACGCAAACTTTTCTAAGCTCGCTGACCGCATTCAGTCGATACGTAAGAAACGTGTGGTACAGCGTGAAGAGCAAATCTTGCATTACCGGTCGCACACAGAGATGTCGACATCAACCTTTATGAGTGGCTACGAGGAAACGCGTGAAACCTTGTCGATCAGTCTAAGAGCGCTGACACGCTTAATGGATAAGGGCTCGAACAAGATTTATCGATTGAATGAAGGTCAAGTGAGTCGAGAGTCCGTTGAGAAGCGTCACCTGCTCAATCTGATCATTAAAGAGAACAACCACGATAATGAACCAACTTACTATCGTTGGAAAATAGTCATGAACCGTTCAAAGATTGTCGATATCGAGCAAATCACACAAGAGTCATAGAACTACTGCGATTCGTGCTATTACGGTATGTGGATATACATTCACATACCGTTTTTGTTAGTTCGAGCCCCACCAAATACCATTCTAAGCAGATACTTGTGGTTACTTTCTAGATGGGATTTTTTTGATAGAGAGCGTGAGTGTAAATTCTGCCATGGGCTCTTCGCCATGCAGTGATGGGCAGGTTGCGATAATGGTTACTGGCTGATTTACTCGCTCTCCGGTCGACATGGTTTCTGCCAGCATAGTGTTGATCAGCTCACCGTCAGTACAAGTGAAATGCACATCGCCTTCAGGTCGCTTCAGAAAGTTACCTGTCACCTCTTTAAACGCCAAAGAGATCTTCTCACCTTGCTGTTGAGATTTACTCATAGCAAGAAAGCCACCTGCTACATCCGCACCTACAGCTAAAACTCCGAAATACATGCTATTAAGATGGTTTTTGGTGCGCCTTCTAAGCGGAATTTTCACCTCTACACGCTCGTTATCGAGTACCAGAAGCTTTGGTCGACACAGCCAGATGAGTGGGACTTTGAAAAAGCCAAACATGCTTAAATAGAAATTTGCTTTTTGTAGAGGGGTTAACATTGGAATCACCTAGCCTAATCAGTCATCAGACCAGTTAATCGACTAACGATTTAAATGTCAAAAAAATGTTACAAAAAAGAGATACATCACACAATGATATCTCTTTTATTCTCAAAGCATTAGCGCTTCGAACCAAATCATACGCCAAGTTGATAAATTACAGCAACAGACTGATTTATGCCGTCACGACGGTTTCAACACCTTCAAGGTCAGCGATGTAACCTTGTAAGCGCGGATAATCAACCAAACCTTGAGTGACAAGTAAAACGGGTTTCTTAGCGTTCTGTGTCGCCTTAACAATCATATCTAGCAGTGTAATTACCGCTTCGTTTTGTGGATCAAAAGCGTGTTGCTGCGCTTCATTCTGCTTATCAACACCAAGTGTAAAAGACGCTAGGCTGTCGACATTCACCACAACACCATCAAAGTAATGCAGTAGACGTTCACTCAGTAGAACGGCAGATGGCACATCGCATGAGAACAATACCTTCAAGCCATTCAAGCCGCGAGGCAAACCTTGCTCTGCAAGTAAATCGATGATCTTAGCCGCGTCGCTTAATGCGCGTACATAAGGAACCACGACTTCGACATTGATGCCTTGTTCGCGCAGTGTTTTAACTACCTGACACTCTAAAGCAAACGCTTTGCTGTACTCTGGCGTCGCATAACGAGCAACACCACGAACACCCAGTGCCGGGTTCACCTCTTCTACCTCGCAATTACCACCTAATAGCGAACGAAAGCCGTAGCTATCAGCATTACTTAAAGCGATACGCACAGAACTATGGTTTGGTTGAACAGCCGCTTGAATCGCCGTTACCAAGGTCGAAACGAAATGTTCATCAACGCTTTTGCCACCAAGAATCGCGTCTAGAGAGGTTTTCTCTATATCAGAAAGTGTGTCTAAATGGCTTTCAATACTTGGGTGATAGAAGACACGATCCATGACCAATTCAGAGAGAGATACGTATAAGTGGTTGGAATTATTATTATCGTTATAAGAAGGCAGCACATCGCCTAAGACCAGTTCTGGGTGCAAAGTGCTTTGATTTTCTTGAGTCATTGCTGCTCCAGCATTTTTTATGTTGTGTTCAAACGAAAATACCGATAGCTGCCTGTTAATACAAGTGAAAATCCCGTATTTAGCGTCAGGCTGCTGATAAAAATAAGAATATTAGTAATAACAGAGATAACTTTGACTTAAGAGAGTTTATTCCTCGGTTCAATTCCGTTATCTTAACCACTTCGCAATAGAATAAAAAAGCTATCACATGCCATTAAAAACTGATGAGTTGAGAACCCAAGCTCTGGGTCCTATGCCAACTCCTGCCGAATTAGGCAACGCACACCCTATTACTGACGACGTTGCTGAGCGTATTGCAAATTCTCGCCGCCAAATCGAAGATATCCTAACTGGTCGTGATAACCGCCTATTAGTTATCGTAGGCCCTTGCTCTGTTCACGATACAGAAGCGGCACTTGATTACGCTGAGCGTCTAAGCCAAATTCAAGAACAATACAAAGACGAATTGTTTGTTGTCATGAGAACCTACTTCGAGAAACCTCGTACGGTTGTAGGTTGGAAAGGCTTAATTACCGATCCAAACCTTGATGGTTCTTACGCACTTGAAACTGGCTTAAACAAAGCACGTAAGCTTCTGCTTGATATCAACAAGCTTGGCCTAGCAACTGCGACTGAATTCCTTGATATGATCACGGGCCAATACATTGCAGACCTAATCACTTGGGGCGCAATTGGTGCTCGTACTACAGAATCTCAGATTCACCGTGAAATGGCTTCAGCACTGTCTTGCCCTGTTGGCTTCAAAAACGCGACAAACGGCAACATCAAGATCGCTATTGATGCAATTCGCGCATCACAAGCTTCTCACTACTTCTACTCACCAGATAAAAATGGTCGTATGACGGTTTACCGCACTTCAGGCAACCCATACGGTCACGTCATTCTACGTGGTGGTGATAAAGGTCCAAACTTTGATGCAGAATCTGTTGATAGCGCATGTAAGCAGCTTGCTGAGTTCGACTTGCCTCAACGTTTAGTCGTAGACTTCAGCCACGCTAACTGTGAAAAGCAACACCGCAAGCAGTTAGACGTTGCAAAAGACATCTGTGAACAGATCAAATCTAACAAAAATCAAATTGCAGGCATCATGGCGGAAAGCTTCATTAAAGAAGGTAACCAGCCGATGACGGATATCAACAACCTAGAATACGGCAAGTCGATTACCGATCCGTGTCTAAGCTGGGAAGATACCGCGACAATGTTAGACATGCTTGCAACAGCAATTAAAGATAGAAACTTAGCTTAAGGAAATAAAACAATGCCATCATTTGACATTATCTCTGAAGTAGAAGCAGTAGAACTACGTAACGCTGTAGACAATGCTAACCGTGAACTATCGACTCGTTTCGATTTCCGCGGTGTTGACGCTAGCTTTGACTACAAAGATGAGTCGGTAAAACTGACTGCTCAAGACGATTTCCAGCTTAAGCAAATGCGCGATATTCTTCGTAGTAACCTAACGAAGCGCAATGTTGATCCTAACGCGATGGAAGCGAAAGCAGCAGATCAAACAGGTCGCACTTGGCACCAAACGGTTATCTTTAAGCAAGGTATCGAAACTGATGTTGCAAAGAAAATCGTTAAGCTAATTAAAGACAACAAGATTAAAGTTCAAGCGTCTATTCAAGGTGAAAAAGTACGCGTAACAGGTAAGAAGCGTGACGATCTACAAGCTGTAATGGCACTAGTTCGTAACGGTGAACTTGGTCAACCTTTCCAATTCGATAACTTCCGCGACTAATTTTGATTTAAGTAACTACGTTTATTTGTTGCTCATTGGTCGTCACGATATTGTGTTCGAAATAACAAAAAGCCACTTCCTGCGAAGTGGCTTTTTATTTATCTAGTGATATTAGCGTATTAGACACCAGTTTTACGACAGCTAGCTGGTCTGCCTTTTAGCTCAAAACCTTGGCAGAAGACAGCTTGAGGTCTTTCCCTACCAACAAATTGAATTCAACGCTCGCTGGTGGGATGAACACACATACTCTTAAGTTTTCAGCTTTTGCTTGCTCGAGCTTCGTTGAGAGCTCTCCACTGTTCGCGTAACTTTCTCTTTCCGCATCACGACGACATAGATCTACGTATTCGAATGGGCACTCTTCCGGAGACAATACCAGCTCAGCTTCCTGCATCAGACGTAACGCCTTCATAGACAGCAACTCGACATCTTGTTCAAATTCGATCCAGGTTACCTGCCCTTCACTATCAACGCCTTCTGTCAGCGCTTGCTGATAATACGTTTCTAATTGCTCTCTATCCGTTACCTGCTCGATAAAACTGGACGATAAAAAGCGTTCCCAAAACTTGCGACGTTCATCGACGGTAGGAAACGACTCTTTGATCGAGTTGCGTTTTGATGCACCAAAGTCTGCGAGAAGACCGATATTCTGTGGCAATACGGTTTCGAGTTTTTCTCTAATATTTCTCACTAAAACAGGTGATGCACCACCACTAGATATGGCAATTTGGATTCTTCCACGATTTATCATTGAAGGTGTAATGAAGTCACAGTATGGCAAATCATCAACCACATTGACTAAAATACCCAGTTTTTTTGCATCATTATACACCTGATGATTCAAGCTAGGGTTATCTGTGGTCGCCCATACTTGAAGGTATTCTTTCGAGATAATTTGTGACGAGTAAAAGTTTTGAACCCAGTGAAGTTTGTTCTCATCAACAAGCTGCTGTAAGTACGGCGCAACCTTAGGAGAAACTAACGTAACGTTAGCGCCTGCTCTTAACAAGCTATCCACTTTACGGCAAGCAACCTCACCCCCACCGACCACGAGAATCGGCTTATTCTCTACATCCAAAAACATTGGGAAATAACGCATGTTCTTCCTTGAGACGACTTCAATAACTATTCAGCCATGCTACCAAATTTGGAGCATATTAATAACTATCGAAGTGTAATAAAAATATTTATTGACCAAATTTCAATCTTTTTTAAGTTTAATGTTTCACCAACGTGAGATTCATTCAGGATTTTTATCTAGTCGATTATCAATATAAAAATCTAAATCTTGTTGCACCAACAGTGTGAACCCTTGCACTATTTACATTCAGTTAACATTTAGTCATTCTAAATGTGTTCGGATTTGTGATTTCATTCAAAATTCTTTTTAAATTATACATTTGTGAAACTACGGATCCTTTCCTAACCTTATAAACAGTTGATTAAATCGCACACAGTTTCATTTGCAAAATGCAACTCGTTTGATTTAGACAACAAGGTCATAGAAAACGCAACACATATAGAAAACTCAAATGAGCACGAGTATCAGGTGTCACCTGGTTAACAAGGAAGGATACAAATGACAAATAAACTAACACTTCTTGCTTCAGTAGTAGCTGCATCAACTGCGATGATGGCAACATCAGCATCAGCGGCAGAAAGCACTCTGGACAAAGTCACATCTCAAGGCTTCTTAACTTGTGGTGTAAGTACAGGTCTTCCAGGGTTCTCTAACCCAAACTCAAAAGGTGAATGGGAAGGAATCGATGTTGAGTATTGTCAAGCTCTTGCAGCGGCTGTACTCGGTGACAAGACTAAAGTTAAGTATGTACCTCTAACAGCAAAAGAGCGTTTTACTGCGCTTCAATCTGGCGAAATCGACGTACTGTCTCGCAACACAACATGGACACTGCATCGTGATACCGCTCTAGGTCTTAACTTCGTAGGCGTTAACTACTACGATGGTCAAGGCTTCATGGTTAAGAAAGATCTTGGCCTAACCAGCGCTTTAGAACTTGATGGCGCGTCTGTATGTGTTCAATCAGGCACAACGACTGAGCTTAACCTAGCCGATTACTTCCGTAACAACGGCATGTCTTACAAGCCAGTGGTATTTGATACAGCAGCACAAACATCTAAAGGTTTCGACGCAGGTCGTTGTGATGTGCTAACCACTGACCAATCTGGTCTATACGCGCTTCGCCTTAACCTAGCTGATCCTAAATCTGCACAAGTACTTCCTGAAATTATCTCTAAAGAGCCTCTAGGTCCAGTTGTTCGTCAAGATGATGACAAATGGTTCAACGTAGCTAAGTGGACACTTTCAGCAATGGTCAATGCGGAAGAATACGGCATCACTTCTAAAAATGCTGATGAAATGCTCAAGTCAAAAGATCCAAACATCAAACGTATTCTTGGTGTAGACGGTCCTAAAGGTAAAGGCCTTGGCATTCGTGACGACTGGGGTTATCAAGTAATCAAACAAGTTGGTAACTACGGTGAAAGTTTTGAGCGTACTGTTGGTACAGGTTCTCCACTTCAGATCGATCGTGGTGTAAATGCGTTATGGAATGCGGGTGGCTTTATGTACGCTCCACCAATCCGTTGATAGCACAGGACGTGATTACTTGTTCGTAATCGTTGCTATCGCTCTTGTTGAGGGTGATAGCAACAACCCAAAAATGAATGTTTGAGTAACACGATTTAGGGCGGTTTTTCCGCCCTAAATGTTAAATGGATTTGAGGTTATTGCAGTATGAAACCTAACAACACTCTTACTCCTTCCCAGGAAAAGCCCGAAGCTAAAAGTGCTAACCTTTTATACAACCCGACTTTTCGATCTGTCGTTTTCCAGATCATCGCCATCGGAGCACTTGGCGCTTTCTTCTATACCATCGTAAACAACGCCCTTACCAACCTTGAAGCCCGAGGCATTGCCACTGGTTTTGACTTTTTAAGTCAAGAGGCGGGGTTTGGTATCGGCCTTACCCTCGTCGAATATGACGAAACCTTCTCATATGGTCGAACATTCGTTGTCGGCTTATTAAACACCGCTTTAGTATCTGTGTTAGGTATTATCTTAGCAACGGTTCTTGGCTTCTCTATGGGTGTCGCTCGTCTGTCATCTAACTGGCTAGTGAGCCGATTTGCCGCGGTATACATTGAAATCTTCCGAAATATCCCACTACTACTTCAAATCTTCTTTTGGTATTTCGCGGTTCTTCAAGCTCTCCCCTCTGCAAGACAAAGTCTCAGTTTGGGCGAAGCGATTTTCCTAAATGTGCGTGGTCTTTATTTCCCAGCCCCTGTTCTTGAGCAAGGAAGCAGCATCGTTATTGCGTCAGTGATTGCTGGTATCGTAGCTACCATAATCATCAACATTTGGGCTAACAACAAACAGAAACTAACTGGGCAACAAACCCCTATGTTTCGAATTGCTCTTAGCTTGATCGTGGGTTTGCCTCTAGTTGTCTATTTTGTGCTTGGTATGCCGATTTCAGCTGAATACCCGGAACTGAAAGGCTTTAACTTCAGAGGTGGTATCAGCATTATTCCTGAATTAGCCGCTCTTGTATTAGCACTAAGTATCTATACGGCGTCTTTCATCGCAGAGATCGTTCGTTCTGGTATTAATGCAGTTAGCCACGGCCAAACAGAAGCTGCGATGTCTCTAGGTCTTCCTCGAGCTCGCACATTAAAGCTGGTTATTATCCCTCAAGCGTTGCGAATCATTATTCCACCGCTAACTAGCCAATACTTAAACCTCACTAAGAACTCTTCGTTAGCAATGGCTATTGGCTACCCTGACTTAGTTTCTGTGTTCGCAGGTACAACTCTCAACCAAACAGGTCAAGCTATCGAAATCATTGCCATGACCATGGGTGTATACCTAACGCTAAGCTTATTGACCTCTGCGTTAATGAATATCTATAACCGTAAAGTCGCATTGGTGGAGAGATAATATGAGCACACATCAATTTCAACCGGATCTTCCACCTCCCGCTAATACCGTTGGCGTAGTCGGCTGGTTAAGAAAGAATCTCTTTAATGGCCCAATCAATAGTATCGTTACCGTTGTTCTAGGTTACATCGCTTTTTCATTACTCTGGACAACCTTCGACTGGGCTTTCCTAAATGCAGACTGGGTCGGAACAACTCGTGATGCTTGTACTAGCGAAGGGGCTTGCTGGGTATTTATCAGCGTACGTTGGGATCAGTTCATGTATGGCTTCTACCCTGAAGCGGAACTGTGGCGCCCTCGCCTTTTCTACGCAACATTGGCTATCTTCGTCGCGCTATTAGCCTACGAGAAAACACCTAAACGCACGTGGATTTGGTTATTTTTCGTAAACATCTACCCATTCATCATTGCTGGTTTGCTATACGGCGGTGTGTTTGGATTGGAAGTTGTTGATACGCACAAATGGGGTGGCCTACTCGTTACGCTTATCATTGCATTGGTGGGTATCGTTGTATCGCTGCCGATTGGTGTAGCACTAGCGCTTGGCCGTCGCTCTGAAATGCCAATTATCCGTAGTATTTGTACTGTGTACATCGAAATTTGGCGTGGTGTTCCACTGATTACTGTGCTGTTCATGGCGTCTGTAATGCTGCCACTATTCCTTACTGCGGGTTCTGAGACCGATAAGTTATTCCGTGCGCTAGTAGGTGTTGTTCTATTTAGTGCGGCTTATATGGCCGAGGTAATTCGCGGTGGCCTGCAAGCTATTCCCAAAGGACAATATGAAGCCGCTGACGCACTGGGCTTAACCTATTGGAAAAAGATGGGGCTGATTATTCTTCCTCAAGCGCTGAAAATCACAATCCCATCAATCGTAAACACATTCATTGGCTTGTTTAAAGATACCAGTCTGGTACTTATCATTGGTATGTTCGATGTACTGGGTATTGGTCAAGCAGCGAACACCGACCCTGAGTGGTTAGGTTTCGCTACAGAAAGTTATGTATTTGTCGCGTTAGTGTTCTGGGTGTTCTGTTTTGGCATGTCGAGATACTCGATATGGCTAGAAAACAGACTTCACACCGGTCACAAACGATAGTTAAGAAGATCAAGGACGTATTATGACGCAACAACTAAATCCAGAATCGCAAGAGTTGATGATTGAACTGAAAGACATGAACAAGTGGTACGGTGAGTTCCACGTTCTTAAGAACATCAACTTAGAAGTAAAAAAAGGCGAGAAAATCGTTATCTGTGGGCCTTCTGGCTCAGGCAAATCGACTATGATTCGCTGTATCAATAGACTAGAAGAGCATCAAAAGGGACACATCTTTGTGTCTGGCAATGAGCTTACCGAAGATCTAAAAAACATCGAAGCCGTTCGTCGTGACGTTGGCATGTGTTTCCAGCACTTCAATCTATTTCCGCATCTTACGGTACTAGAAAACTGTACCTTAGCCCCTATTTGGGTGAAAAAGATGCCGAAAGAAGAAGCTGAAGCGATTGCGATGAAATATCTAGAGCGTGTAAAGATCCCTGAGCAAGCAGACAAGTTCCCAGGTCAGCTTTCTGGTGGTCAGCAACAGCGTGTAGCGATTGCACGCTCTCTATGTATGAACCCACAAGTCATGCTGTTTGATGAACCAACATCAGCGCTCGACCCAGAAATGGTTCGTGAAGTTCTAGACGTTATGGTTGAACTGGCAGAAGAAGGCATGACCATGCTTTGTGTAACGCACGAGATGGGCTTTGCTAAGGAGGTAGCCGATAGGGTTATCTTCATGGATGCCGGGGAAATCATTGAAGAGAACAACCCTGTCGACTTCTTCGAAAATCCGCAGTCCGATCGAACCCAAAACTTCTTGAGTCAGATTCTGCACCACTAGAGTACTTATCTACCTAACAGGGCAGCTATTTTTGCTGCCCTTTTTATTTTAGAGGACAAAATACCGCCGTACAGTTACATTGTGTTACACCTTGAAAAACACTTAACTCTCTATTTTGATTATCATTTTAAATAGACAAATTGAATGAAAGGCTTGATTTTTCGAACTTTCAACCCCATAAATGTACTAACAACTATTGATATCACCTTACGAGGAAGATTATGAACAGCCCTATGTTTACTCGTTCTACAAGTGCTCAGCATACACTTGAGATTAACAAAACACTCAAGAATACCTACTTCTTATTATCAATGACGCTAGTTACTAGTGCTATTGCCGCAATGGCAACAATGGCAATTGGTATCTCGCCTATCATGGCGATTGTTATGCAAGTTGCAGCTATCGGTATTCTATTCTTTGCATTACCACGTAGCATCAACTCGTCAATGGGGATTGTTTGGACATTCGTCTTCACAACACTTATGGGTGGCGCGTTAGGCCCAATGCTTAACTACTATGCATCTATCCCAAGCGGTCCATCTATCATTGCTCAAGCTCTTGGCTTAACAGGCATGGTGTTCCTTGGTCTGTCTGCTTACACAATCAGCAGCAAGAAAGACTTCTCTTTCATGCGTAACTTCCTAATTGCTGGACTTATCATTGTTATCGTTGCAGCTATTATTAATATCTTCGTTGGTTCAACAATTGGTCAACTAGCTATTAGCAGCATGTCTGCGCTAGTGTTCTCTGGCTTCATTCTTTACGATACTAGCCGCATCGTTCGTGGTGAAGAGACAAACTACGTAAGCGCAACTATCTCTATGTACCTAAACATCCTTAACCTATTTACTAGTCTGTTAAGCATCCTAGGTATTATGAACGACGATTAATTGTTCACATAATGTCAATCTAAAAGCCCGGCACGACTTGCCGGGCTTTTTCATACTTGCGATATTGTTAAATCACGGTATGCTGCGCTACCCTATTGAATATCATCACTATTAGGATCGGAAAATGTTTGAGTACAACGGAAAACAAATCGAAACCGACGCTCAAGGCTACCTATTGGATTACACACAATGGGAAGAAGGTATGATTGAAATTCTTGCACAAGATGAAGCCATTGAGCTTACGGAAGCACACCTAGAAGTCGTGCATTTTGTAAGGAGCTTTTACGAAGAGTTCAACACTTCCCCTGCAGTTCGCATGCTTGTTAAAGCGATGGAAAAAGCCCACGGCCCTGAAAAAGGCAACAGTAAATACCTGTTCAAATTATTCAAAAAAGGCCCAGCGAAACAAGCGACTAAACTCGCAGGCTTACCTAAGCCAGCAAAGTGTCTGTAACAACAGATTACTGACTAGCTCAATCAAATACTGTAGTCAGTTAGCTACAGTATTTGAAACTCCCCGATACGCACATTGCGCTTTTCATCTTCTCCCACCCTTTGCTTAACCACATTGTCTACCGATGCGCTAGCAGGACCTACTTGCAACCATTGGTATAGCTTGTCTACTTGGCCACTTTCGCCAACAGCCAACACTTCAACTCGACCATCATTTAAGTTCTTAGCGTAACCTGAAATGGCTAAATTCTGAGCTTGTCGACTGGTGTGATATCGAAAGCCAACACACTGAACTACGCCTGATACGACAAATATAGATTGTGAATTTTTCATAACGTTGCCTCATAATTTATATGAATGATATAGTTGAGAATCTATTCATTCACCGCTTATTGGTGGACTTACTTCGAGTATAACGATTATGAAAGAAATCCCATTTCGTTGGATTGATAAATATCTCATTCACCTAAAAATCCAAGAAAAGTTCTATCTCCTCTTTTTATTACCTCTTCTCGCTCTTGTTATATTAGCTCTCGTTTTAGATAGTGCAGCGGATTCATTACTAGCACACCTTTATCAAGAAGAATTACTCTTAATGAAGGGGCTTATCGAAGCTGGTCAACTCACCAAGGAGCAAGTTGCTCAACTGGTTAATAGCTCCGAAACTATCTCCCTTGGTTATGGCGCAGGCTCTGTTTCAGTTTTGAATGGTGCATTTAGTTTGGTTGCTAACCACGACCAAAACCTGTGGTCTGCGCTTTCAGCAACACAGATATCGATCATTGCGGTAACTCTAACTTTGATTGCACTTGGTGTTTACTACATCATGACTTTCATTGGCGGAGCAATGTTCTCTATGAACAAAGCTCTGAGCACACTCGCAAATGGTGACCTAACTTGTCGTATGAACTACTTCCCTGTTCGTGATGAGTTTAGTGAAATCGCAATTACTATCGACAAAGTTGCGGAACGTGAGCAAAACATGGTGCTTTCGATTCAAGAGTCCGTAGCGCTCATGCAGCAAATCAGTTCTGACCTAAATCAGTCGACGCAACAGAGTTCAGATATTTCAGGTAATCAGCAAGAACACTTGAACAGCTTAGCAAGCGCAACAGAGCAAATGGCGGCGACAATTCGTGAGGTAGCAACTTTGGCTCATGCATCGAGTTCACAGACGATAGACGCTCGTGGTGTTGCACAAAGTGGTCAAGTAAAGGTTTCAAACACGCTGGAATCTATCTCTAACCTATCTCAAGAGATTAAGTCTGCATCACAGGCCGTTGAAGAACTGGATGCTAACGCAGCGCAAATTGATGAAGTCGTCACAACAATCAATGGTATTTCAGAGCAGACCAATCTACTTGCATTGAACGCTGCTATCGAGGCGGCTCGCGCGGGCGAGCAAGGCAGAGGTTTTGCGGTTGTTGCCGATGAAGTTCGTGCACTTGCCGGTCGAACTCAACAAGCAACGGTTGAGATCCAAAGTATGATTGAATCATTACAACGTAACAGCCAGTCGCTGACAAAGCTGATGGAAGTGACGGTGAACAACGCCAATGAAGGACAAACATTGATGTCTGAAGTGAATGTTGAGATCGGCTCGCTAGCTGAAAAGAATCAATCCATTTCTGATAGCAGTACCCAAATCGCGACCGCAGCTGAAGAGCAAGGTGTTGTTGCCGATAACATTGCACAGAGCGTCGAAGAAATTCGTCATCAATCAGATAGCATCTGTGAAATGATCAGTAAGAGTAATTCTAATATTGACCAGCTTCGTAAGCAAAGTGACACCATGGAAGGCTTATTGACAGGTCTTAAAGCATAATCTTGGTCTTTCAAAGGCAGTATTTAGAATATTGCTATCTAACTGATTAAAATCATGACAAGGGCTGCTCACGCGGCCCTTTCTTATTTGCTTTTCACCTGCACTTCCCCGACAATACCCCTTCTTCAAATTCAACAAACAGAGTAAATTATGACTCCTTCTATTCATCTAGCGAAAGGCCGTGACAAATCATTACGCCGCAAACACCCATGGGTATTTTCACGCGGTATCGATAAAGTCGAGGGTGAGCCAAAACAGGGTGAAACGGTAGACGTATATGCTCAAAATGGTCAGTGGTTAGCGAAGGCTGCTTACTCACCATCTTCTCAAATTCGAGCACGTGTTTGGACATTTGAAAAAGAAGACATCAACAAAGCGTTCTTCGTAAAACGAATTCAAGACGCACAGTCATTACGCGAAGACATCATCGAACGTGACGGCCTAACAGGTTACCGCCTGACTGCAGCAGAATCAGACGGCTTACCAGGTATCACCATCGATAAATATCAAGACTACTTAGTTTGCCAACTCCTTAGTGCTGGTGCTGAATTTAACAAAAGCGTATTGGTTGAAGCGCTAATTGAGTGCTTCCCAGACTGCAATATTTACGAGCGCTCTGACGTCGCAGTTCGTAAGAAAGAAGGCTTAGAACAAGTGGTTGGCGTTCTTCACGGTGAAGAGCCACCAAAGTCTATCGTAATTGAAGAAAACGGCGTTAAGATCAGCGTAAACATCATGGAAGGTCACAAAACAGGCTTCTACATGGACCAACGTGATAGCCGTAAAGAGTCAATGAAATACGTAAAAGGCAAAGATGTCCTTAACTGTTTCTCGTACACTGGTGGTTTTGGCCTGTACGCGCTTAAAGGCGATGCAAAACGAGTCATCAACGCAGACGTATCTCAACTTGCTCTTGATACAGCCAAATTCAACGCTGAGCTTAACGAGTTTGATATCTCGAAAAAGCGCGCCGTATTCCTAAATGCTGACGTCTTCAAGCTACTTCGCGAATACCGTGACCAAGGCACTAAGTTTGACGTGGTGATCATGGACCCACCGAAGTTTGTTTCAAGTAAGAACAACCTGACGTCAGGTGCAAACGGCTATAAAGATGTAAACATGCTTGCAATGCAAATCCTAAAGCCAGGCGGTACGCTACTTACCTACTCTTGCTCTGGCCTAATGGGTACAGACCTATTCCAAAAGATCATCGCTGATGCAGCCATTGACGCTGGCAGAACCGTTAAGTTCGTCGAGCGCTTCGAGCAAGCCGCTGACCATTTAACAGACACGGCTTACCCTGAAGGCTTCTACCTAAAAGGCTTTGCTTGTAAGGTACTTTAAGCTATCTAGTTTTAAATAACTACTTAATAAAAAAGGGCCTTTCGGCCCTTTTTTGTTATTGGTCTGGTAACTGTTTGAACAACTGGTTCATCAGGTCGTTCAATTGTTGCCCAGTCACCTCTCCTGAGCTCAAGCTAGAAACCTGGTTAGCTGCCCCATCAAGGACGATCGTTTGTGTATCTCCTGTATGACCTGCCGATTCCGAAATCGTAATAACTAAGTCGTTTCCAGAAGCCTTTTCAATAACAATATGCTCTAATAGATCACTCATCGTATTCTCATTCGGTAGTAACTGAGAAATATCTAAGTGGTCTTCATCAAGGGTAAAGTCAGTTATTGTATCGACATCATTCTGGAATGGTTGATCAACCCACTGGAACAAATCGTCACCATCATCCCCTGTTAAGATATCGTCACCAATACCGCCAATAAGAATGTCGTCATCACCTTCACCTCTCAAGTGATCGTCGCCTGTTCCACCAATAACAATATCCCTGCCACTACCAGCACGAATATAATCATTTTCAGAACCACCATCCAAATAATCGTCACCAGAACCACCTGATATCAGATCGATGCCGGCTTCACCCAAAATCACATCATTACCAGAACCGCCCTGACCAACATCAGCCCAACTCGGCGCTACATAAGGTGAGTCTAGTGTGCCATCTTCAGAATCTCCTTGATAAATTTGAGAAGCATCTGCCTCTACAAACTCTTCGGCGTCTTGAACATCGAATGCCGCATTACTGCCACTATCTCCTAAGTGAATAATGTCGTTGAAATCGCCACCTTCAACATGATCATTATCGCCACCTGTTACAATTAAATCGGAGTTGTCAGTAAGCTGAGGATTTTGTTGCCCTCGCTCAACTTTTACGCCATTAACCGTTATGGAAGGTTCTGGCTGACTTTGCCAATTGTCGCCATGATTACTTGAAACAATCCCTTGTGGCATATATACCGCATTTATACCGTTTCCGTCAGATATTGTGTTACCGCTATGCGCTGTTATCGAAACCGACATAGTAGCGCTATCACTATTTCCATTTTTATCCGTTGCAGTGTATGAAATTTCAACGACATCACCGGCATTAGCATTATCACTAGGTACGAACAACACTTGTCCATCAACGATTGAAACTTGGCCGAGCGCTGGATTTAGTAATGTTACGCTTGATAGAGTCAAAATCGATGTCAAAGCATGTGGGTTGTAGTCATTTGCCAATACATCAATCAACACCGGAACCAATTCCGTAGTAGTCACGTCATCGTCATTAGCTTCCATCACCGGAGCTTTTATATTGAAAGTCATATTACTGCTACTAGTATCCCCATCGTTATCTGACAACTCATAGTCGAAATCCAACGAAATATCTGATCCCACGACTGCAGCAAAGAATTGATAAGAGCCTGTGGCCATATCCAAAACCAATGTGTGACTATCATCAATAAATATAGAAACTTGGCTTCCATCTATCGCCGTACTCACACCAGAATCAAAACCAGAAACAGAGGCCTCTACACCATTATAACTGACCGTCACCCCACCAAAGGTAACTTCAGATACGTAGCCACCATCTGCACCGAAACCACTTATGGAGCCATTGCTACCATCGTTAACCACTTGACCGGATATAGGATCGACGACCGATTGCAAAATAATAGGAGGAAGCTGAGTAATATCAGGAACTACGACAGCTCCGATCTCGCTATCGGTAGCACCATTGTATGCTATATCCTCTAGGTAAGTGATTGGCACGGCTTCACCCATACCGTAAGCAAGTGCCGTAATGTCATTGGAATCTACAAAGCTCTCCCAACTCGATTTTTCAGAATCTGTTAGGCTACCGCCAGAGTTTGGTGCACCGTCAGACAAGAAATAAGTTATGTTTGATGGATTACCATCAACCTTTCCAGTGTCATCCCAGTGATCCATAGCCGCATCAATAGCAGTGTCGTAATAAGTCGCGCCGCCAGCAGCCAAGTTATCTATCAAGTCAATAGCTTCTGTCACAGACATCCAACTCGTACCGCTTGCTCCATTTTGCGCATCAGAACTACCTGAGAATGTGACTATTTGTACTTGTGTAACACCTAAGCTTTGGTACTCGCTAAGTAACTGCTTTGCCCCATCTTGCATAATGGATAGACGAGATACATTAGTCACCGTCGAACTACCAGTTACTGAATCCCAGGCCATCGATCCAGATACATCTAAAATAAGCTGTACGTTTGCTCCCGCCTTAGCAGAAGGCTGTAAATCATTAATTATTGGCCGTGCAATTGGAGTATCGTCAGCAATAGAGAGTGATATAGTACCGGTTTGACTGCCGTTGCTGTTCGACGCAACTACCCCAATATCGATCGACATTTGGTCTAGCTGTGTATTGCCATCCAAATGATCAACGGGTCCACTCAAACTTAAGTCATAGTTACCGGCATCATCGATAGTCGCAGTTAAAATTACTGACCCGTTGACAGTACCAACAAGCGTTTGCCCAGCGTTCGAAGAAATCCAAGTAATACCATGCCCATTAGATGTGTAGCTTTCAGAAGGTTCCTGCAAAATAATACTGTCAGCGTAGAGTACGTCTATATTCCCCACAACAGATTGTGTCGCGCTAGCGTCTTCAGACACATCACGCAAGACACTAGTCACTTCAGGGGAAGGTTTCACGATAGATTCCGTCTCAATCGTAACTTGCGCTGTTGAACTCTCTAAGTCACTAGAGTCTTCTGCTTTGTAATCAATGGTCTCTGTAACTTTTGCATCAACTACCTCAACGCCTTTAAAGGTAATATTTGAATTTCTATTAGGGTTCGATGATCCATCTTGAGTTGTGAACACTCTTAGCTCAGTAAACGGAATAAAACCTCCGTTACCATCGGGAATCGAAACGTTAACAGTCGCATTACCGCTAGAATCAATAGATAAAGTATACTCGTCGCCGAAATTGGAATTGTTTTCAGTATTGAAGTTGAACGTACCAACAACGTTACCATCAGAGTCCAATGCAACAACGTTAATCTCACCGTCAGCGCTACTGTTAGGGTTGTAATTCCCATAAACGCTACCGAAATCTAGATTAGCAGACAAAATTTCCGCACCACTATTCCCAAAATCGACCGCAATGAATTCTTTCGAGGTTACGTCAAGTTCGCTACTTCCGTTCTTACTTGTTGATACACCAAAACCATCTTCTACACTATAGCCATCGTAATTCAAGTAAACCCCAGGGTTACTAACTACATCGTTACCAACAGGTGAACTTCCCGTGTATGTACCAGCAGAAATCGAAATAAGATCGTTAAAATAAGAAATCGATGTACTTCCGTTTGATGTATCAATATCAGAAGCAAGATCAGATGCACTAAAGCTAAGTTGGTCAGCAATATCTGAATCTAAAACATATTCAAAATTGTCAGCATCACCATACTCTTGTCCGACCACAACCTCAGTTTTAGTACCATCATCCGCCACTTCGTACAAAGTACCGAAAATAGGCTCACTCTCGATAATTACCGAAGTTTCGATACCAGCAGCATCATCTTCTTCATCGCTTGTATGTGGTGCGAAATCAACAGATGTTACGCAGTAGACAGTTGTTTCCGTGAAGTTATCTGCCTCTGGGCCGTCATTTTGAGCGTTATAAGTTGGTGTATCGCTGTCAACCGCCGTCGCATTGTCGCTATCGGTCGCCGTTAGGCTCACCGCTGGCAGTG